>NZ_JBEOXS010000021.1:0-123189 GCF_040296705.1 Streptomyces sp. NPDC002055 | reverse complement strand
TTCCGGAAGCTTCCGTGTATTTGTGGCCCCCAGGGCCGTAAATATACGTTCCGGAACCCCCACCCCGGAGGCCCCGCCCCCGCACCCCACCACGCTCCCCGCCTGACGCCACCGCCCCTACGCCACCGCCACTACCCCACCGACCCCGCCTCCGGCCGTCGCTCCACCAGCGCCTCGCCCCCCAGTCCGGCAAGACTCGGCCACCGCTCGTACCACCGCTGATCCGCCTCCAGTTGAGCCGCCAAGGAGACCAGTAGCGGTTCACTGTTCGCCGGCCCCAGCAGTTGCGCGCCCACCGGCAGACCGTCCCCGGTGAACCCGGCGGGGACGCTGATCCCCGGCCACCCCAGCACATTCCACGGCCATGCGTACGGGCAGTGCCCGATCATCGTCCGGTCGGTGTGCCAGCCCGACAGCGAGGCCATCGCCCCGATCGCCGGGGGCGGCGTCGCCGTGGTGGGGGTGAGCACGGCATCGAAACGGTGGAAGATCTCCCCCACCCTGGCGTGCAGCCGGGCCTCGGCGGACCGGGCCAGCCGCAGCGGGCCCCCGCCCAGCAGCCGTCCGAGCCGCGCCGCACTGCGCGTCCGCGGATCCAGCAGCGCCGGGTCCGGGACGCGCGCCGCCCACTCCCGGACCCCGGCCGTCGCCCGGGGCACGAAGGTCAGCCCGACCGGACCGTAGCGGGGGTCCTCCTCGAGGACCTCGTGGCCCAGGGCGGCCAGCCGCTCCGCGATGCCGGCGACCGCGGACCGCACCTCGGGGTGCAGCGACTTGGGGGTGCCGGTGAACGCGGTCCGGTACGACAGCGCGATGCGCAGCCGCCTCGGCTCCCGCTCCGCCGCGGGCAGCACGGAGACCGCGGGCGGCTGATGGCGGTCGCCGGGGTGGCTGCCGCTCGTCACGTCCAGCAGCAGTGCGGCGTCCGCCACCGTACGGGCCAGCGGGCCGATGCCGGTGATCCCGTTGAACGCCTCGGCCTCCGGCCAGGTGGAGATGCGTCCGCGCTGCGGCTTGATCCCGACCAGATGCGTCCAGGCCGCAGGGATCCGGACCGAGCCCGCGCCGTCCGACCCCAGCGCCGCCGGGACCAGCCCGGCCGCGACGGCGGCAGCCGTACCGCCGGACGAACCGCCGGGCGTGTGCCCGGTGTTCCACGGATTGCGGGTGTCCCCGAACGCCGGCCCCTCGGTGAACGGCCACTGCCCGAGCTCGGGGGTGTTGGTCTTGCCGACGATCACGGCCCCGGCCGCCCGCAGCCGCCGTGCGGCCTCCCCGTCCTCGGCCTTCACCGGGAACTCGCCGGGGCAGCCGAACGCCGTCGGCTCGCCCGCGACGTCCATGTCGTCCTTCACGGCGACCGGCACACCCAGCAGCGGGGCGCGTTCACCGGCGGCGAGCCTGCGGTCGGCGGCGTCGGCCTCGGCGAGCGCGGCCTCGGCCCGGATCCGGCGGAAGGCGTTCAGCGTGGGCTGTGCGGCCTCGATCCGGGCGAGGGACCGCTCGACCAGCTCCCGGGACGACACCTCGCCCCGGGCGAGGGCGCGGGCTTGCTCGGCAAGTCCTTGGGGCAGGGATCGGGACACCGGGCCACACCTCGTCTCCATCGCTGAACCGTTCGAACGAACAGTACCGCGCGACGGCCCGCGACGTGAGGAGTCACTCCGCGGGAGGCTCCGCGTGGTCGTGGTCGTGGTCGCGGTCGCGGGCGTACGCGGCCGGCGTCCGGCCGTACCGGCTCTTGAAGGCCCGGATGAAGTGGCTGCTGTCGGAGAACTGCCAGCGAGCGGCGACCTCCGTGACGCTCGGCCGGCAGGCCGGTGCGCGCAGGGCCGACCGTGCCTGTTCGAGCCGGCGGTCGCGGATGTACCCGGCGACCGTGTCCGCCCTGCCGGCGCCGGCGCCGCCTCTGATGTTCGCGTGGTCCGCGGCGGCAGTCGCGAACGCCCGGTGCAGGGTGCGCACGGAGATGTTGAGGGCGCGGGCCAGCGTCGCCGGGGAGAGGGCGGGGTCGGTCAGCCGGTGGTCTATGAGGTCCTTCACCGCGCGCACCATGGCGCCGGCCAGCCGGGGCTCGGCACCGTCGGACCGCCCGGCCGCCACGCCGCCGACCAGCTCGATCAGTGTGTTGCGAGCGGCGTGCAGCCCGGCCGGAGTCAGCTCCGTGAGCGTCTCGTCGATCATCCGGACGTGTGCGAGGAGCATCCGCATCTCCGGGGCGTCGGCCGCTCCGGTGATCAGCCGGTCGCCCCTGAGCGGTCCGACGGCCGAGGCCGGCAGGATGAGCACCTTTGCCGCGGTGTCGCGTGCCGTCTCGTGCACGGGCGGGCCGCTGCGGTGCACCAGGAACCGCCCGGCCGGGACGGTCAGTCGGTCCACGCCGCGCCGGTCGAACCGCCAGGTGTTGCGCCGCACCACATGCACCATGACGCGGTTGTCCTCGCATAAGGGCACGCCGCGCAAGGTCCCCAGCAGCGAGGTGCTGGGCACATCGGCGATGACCGAGTCGAGCACCGTGACGGCGCGAGCGCTGATTTCGAATTCCCCGGCACGGCCCGGTATGAAGGCGGGAGCGGGATATTCCGCACCCGTCTGCGCCTCCCAGCCGCGCCGAAAGCTGTCGAAGCCTTCCTCCGGGGTCTTCGGGGCGGTGATGTGCATCGCGAACTCCACTGCCTTTTCAGGCTTGTCGGCCGTAGTCATGTTTCCCCGCTCTCCTTCGTGGCGCTGATGTTCCATCGAGCTGGCGCCGGCGTCCAAGCGTTGGCGGCGGCGCTCTTTCTACGGTTGACGGAGCCGACCGCGGCACGGTTCCGAACAGCGGCGCGACGTGCGGCGGATCGAGGGGAGAGTGCTGAAATCCCTTTCGGCGAGCGCCCGGTGGTCCTGAAGCCGCGGCGCCCACACCAGAACAGCAACACCACTCCGTGCTGCGTCATGACGGTTGCACGGGGTGCTGATTCGGACAGGAGAAGTGATGGTTTCCGGAAAGATGAAAGCGGCCCGCATTCTGGCCACGGGACTGGCCGCAGCCGGCATGTTCACCCTGATCGGGCCGTCCGGCAGTGCTGCGGCAGAGCAGGTACCCTGCCGCGACGGTGAGAACTTTCTGAAGATCTGGTCGCACGGTAGCCGCCACAACGGAGAGAGCTGCTGGGCCAACGCCGGCGTCTACAAGATCGACGGATGGGTCGACCGGGTTTCTACGGGAAACAACGACATCACGATGTACGACTTCAACGGCGCCGTTGTGGATGTGAACCGGTGGAATGACATCTCGTACCCGAACAGGCCGCTCCACATCTGGAAGTTCAGGATCAAGTAGCACGCGCCTCATCCGTAGCACGCGCGTCACATGAAGGCGCGACAGCACGACACCGGGACGTCACCCTCGAAACGGATCCGGTGCCCAGGACGCCGACGGGACCGTCGCGGCCGGGGCTGTCGTGCTGTCAGCGCTCCTGCGCGGGACGGCCGGCCGTCCCGCGCAGGAGTACGCCGACGGCTCAGGTGCCCGCCCTCGCGGCGGTCACCGGCAGGGGGGTGTCGGCGAGGCCGCACACAGCGGCCATGGCGCGGCGGACGAGCCGGTCGCGCGCTCGTCCGCCGCACCGCGGATCATCCGGTCTCAGGCGCCGATCTTCTGCGCCCCCGCCGAGGACAGTTCCTCCAGCAGGCCGGCGTGATGGCGGCGGGCGACCCGGGGATGGGCGCGGAGCCAGCCCTTCAGCTCGTTGCGGCCGAACTCCGCGAACAGCGGGTTCGCCGGGTCCCGGGTGACGCCCGGCGCGCTGTGGGCGTGCGGGAACGGCAGCGGGTCGATCCGCGCGTCCAGCCGCGGGTTGTAGAAGAACGGCACGGAGAAGCGCTCCCGGTTCCCGGGCGGGCTCACCACCCGGTGGTTGGTGGCCTTCAGATAGCCGTTCGTGGCCACCTCCAGCAGCTCTCCCAGGTTGACCACGAACGCGCCCGGCAGCGGCGGCACCTCGTGGAACCGGCCGTCCGCCCGCTCCACCTGCAGCCCGCCGATGTCGTCCTGGAGCAGCAGGGTGAGGAAGCCGTAGTCCTTGTGGGCGCCGACGCCCTGGTCCGCGCCGTCGGGCGCCCGGCCCGGATACCGCACCATCTTCAGGTGCAGATGCGGCCGGTCCCCGAAGGCGTCGTCGTAGAAGCCGGGCGGTGCCCCGATGGCGGCCAGCAGCTCGTGCAGCAGCCGGGCCGCGACCCCGCTGAGCCGGTCGATCCAGCCGAGGGCCGCGGTCCGCAGCTCGGGCAGGGCGTCCGGCCACTGGTTGGGGCCCTCCAGCCACCAGTAGCCGGGCTCGTCGGGGGCGGGGACATGGGCCGGGCGCTCGGCGCCGATGTCGAGCTGGTCGCGCCAGTCCCGGGAGCCGCCGGTGTGCTCGTCGCCGGTCCGGGTGTAGCCCCGGAAGTGGGGTGAGCCGAGGTTGGAGACCACCAGCCGGTCGGCCTCGGGGA
Source organism: Streptomyces sp. NPDC002055 (assembly GCF_040296705.1). Classification (NCBI taxonomy): domain Bacteria; kingdom Bacillati; phylum Actinomycetota; class Actinomycetes; order Kitasatosporales; family Streptomycetaceae; genus Streptomyces; species Streptomyces sp. NPDC002055. The sequence goes on along the minus strand of NZ_JBEOXS010000021.1, from coordinate 118,710 downwards.
GAGCGAAGAAGGACCGGACGGCGCCGGTCAGAGCGGCCGTCTCGGCCGGGGTGACGCCGTGGCCGGTCAGTTGGAAGAAGCCGACGTCATGGGCGGCCGCGTGCAGGTCGGCGTGCAGCCGCGCACGGGAGACGGGGCCGCGGTCGGCGGCCGACAGGTCGATGACGGGAAGCTGAAGCGACATGGGTGATCCGCGGGGTGTGGGCCCGGTGGCACCGGCGGTGGCCGGGGCGGACCGCGACAGACCGGGGTTGCCGGCGCAGCACGGGACCGGGGCGGTGGTCGGGAAGGGTGGAGCACGGCCACCCCGCGCGGGACGGGCAGCGCGCCGTGGTGCGGCGCGGGCGGGTCGAACGGCGCGGGGCAGGGGCCGGAGGAGATCAGCCGGTGCGGCGACAGGACATGCTCGTGACGCGCAGCAGATCGACGTGGCGGCGTCGCACGAGCAGAGGCATGCCATGGAGCGTACTGCGCCCGCCGGGAAAAGGTGACGAGAGGGGCAGCGGGCCGCCGGGCAAGCGGCGACGAGGCGACGAGTAACTACCGGCCCACCGGCGCGGTCGCCGCGGCACCCGCCGAGCCGGACTCTCGACCCTCCGCCGAGCCGGGCTCCCGCGCTCCCGCCGAGCCGGACTCATGAGCACCCGCCGAGCCGGGTCCCGGAGCGGGAACGGCGAAGCCGCCCGCCGCGGCCCCGCGCACCACGGCCGCCCGGCAGTCCGCGGGCGTGCCCCACGCGGTGCGCAGCGCGCGGGCCTTACGGATCCACAGCGACAGCTCGAACTCGTCGGTGTAGCCGATCGCCCCGTGCAGTTGGAGCGCGGTCCGCGCGGCGGCGTACGCGGCTTCGCCCGCGCTCACCTTCGCCGCCGCCACCTCCGCGGCGCTGCCCGGTGCCTCCGCGGCCAGCGCCACGGCCGCGCCGTGCAGCAGCGGGCGGGCGAACTCCAGGGCGATCAGCGCGTCGGCCAGCCGGTGCTTCACCGCCTGGAAGGAACCGACCGCGCTGCCGAACTGATGCCGCTGCTTCACATAGGTCACGGTGCGCTCCACCAGCGCGAGCCCGGTGCCCAGTGCCTGGGCGGCGGTGGCGAACGAGGCCCACTGCGCGGCCCGCGCGGCGGCTTCCCGCACCGCCGGGCCGCTCGCCAGCGGCTCGCCCGCAGCCGGCCGGGCCAGCCGCCGGGCGGGATCGAGCGACGGCTGCACCGGCCCGTGGCCGGTCGCCAGGCTCAGCACGTCGCCGTCGACGACGAACGTGGCGTCGGAGCTGTCGGCGTCCAGGGCGTACGGCCCGCCCCCGGGCGCGCAGAGCGTCACCCGGGCCTCCCCGGACGCGATCCCCGACAGCTTCGCCGAGACGGTGCCCGGCAGCCGCGCCGAGACGCTGCCCGGGAGCCTCGCCGAGCCGGTGCCCAGCGGCTTCGTCGAGACGGAGCCCGACAGCTTCGCCGAGCCGGTGTCCGGCCGCCGGCCCGCGGCCGGTCCGGGCCGCCCGTCCTCGGCGAGCAGCCCGAGGAGTACCGCGGCCGCCACTGTTTCGACCACCGGGCCCGGCACCGCGTGCCGCCCCAACTGCACGAACGCCACGGCCAGTTCCACCGGCAGCCGGCCCGAGCCGCCGTACTCCGCGGGAACGGCCAGCCCGAAGACCCCCGCCTCACCGAGCCGCGACCACAGCGCGCCGCCCGCCCGGTGGTCGCCCGCGGCCCAGGCGCGTACCGCCACCGGGGTCCCGCTGCCGCGCAGCATCCGGTCCAGGGTGCGGTCGAAGTCGTTCCGGGCGTCGTCGAGGAGGAACCTCACCGTCGTCCCTTCGGCAGGCCGAGCAGCCGCTCGGCGATGATGTCGCGCTGGATCTCGTTGGTGCCCGCGTACAGCGGCCCCGCGAGCGAGAAGACATAGCCCTCGGCCCACCCGCCGTGCGCCGGTGCCTCCCCGGCCTCGTCCGACAGCTCGCCCTCCGGCCCGAGCAGGTCGAGCGCCGTCTCGTGCAGCGCCAGATCCAGCCCCGACCAGAACACCTTGTTGAGGCTCGACTCGCTGCCGATCGTCTCGCCCGCGGCCAGCCGTGAGGCGGCGGCGTAGGTGAAGAGCTGGTAGGCGCGGGCGCCGATCACCGCGTCGGCGACCCGGTCGCGCAGCGCGGTGTCCGCCGGGTCCGCCCGCTCCCGCCACAGCTCCACCAGCCGGGCCGCGGCGGCCGTGAACCGGCCGGGGCTGCGCAGCGTCAGCCCGCGCTCGTTCCCTGCGGTGCTCATGGCGATCTGCCAGCCCTGGCCGGGCGTGCCGATCACGTCCTCGTCCGGCACGAGGACGCCGTCGAGGAAGAGTTCGGCGAAGGCGGGCTTGCCGTCCAGCCGGCCGATGGGCCGGACGGTCACCCCGGGCGCGTCCAGCGGGAACATCAGATACGTCAGCCCCCGGTGCGGCCGGCCCGCCGCCGGGTCGCTGCGGAACAGCCCGAAGGCGCGGTCCGCGAACGCCGCCCGCGACGACCAGGTCTTCTGCCCGTCCAGCCGCCGCCCGCCCGCGACCCGCGCCGCCGTGGCCCGCAGCGACGCCAGGTCCGATCCGGCCTCCGGCTCCGACCAGGCCTGGGCCCAGATCACCTCGCCGCTCGCCATCGCCGGCAGGATCCGGGCCCGCTGCTCCTCGGTGCCGTACGCGAAGAGCGTGGGGGCGAGCAGGCTGACGCCGTTCTGCCCGACCCGTCCCGGGGCCCCGGCCGCGTAGTACTCCTCCTCGAAGATCAGCCACTCGGTCACCGAAGCGCCCCGGCCGCCGTACTCCTCGGGCCAGGTGACGACCGACCAGCGGTCTGCGAACAGGGTGCGCTCCCACTCCCGGTGGGCGGCGAAGCCCTTCTCCGTCTCCAGGGAGGGCAGCGGAGCGGCGGGCACATGGGCGGCGAGCCAGGCGCGGGCCTCGGCGCGGAAGGCGTTCTCCGCGGCGGAGAAGGCGATGTCCACCAACACTCCTTCCCTAACAAGTGTTTGGTAGGTTAGCGTAACGGTCATGACCCCCGCGACCCCGCCCGCCTACGTACCGGGCCACCGGCTGCTGGAGGGGCGCACGGCCGTGATCACCGCCGCCGCGGGCGCCGGGATCGGCGGGGCCACCGCGCGCAGGTTCCTGGAGGAGGGCGCCCGGATCGTCATCGGCGACGCCCACGCCCGCCGGCTCGCCGCGACCGCCGACGCCCTCGGCGCGGAATTCGGCACCGACCGGGTCGCCGGACTGGCCTGCGACGTCACCGACGAAGCCCAGGTCGCCGCCCTGCTCGACCTCGCCGAGGAGCGGCACGGGCACCTCGACACCATGGTCAACAACGCCGGGCTCGGCGGCACCGCCGAACTCACCGAGATGACCGACGAGCAGTGGGACCGGGTCCTCGACGTCACCCTGAACGGCACCTTCCGCTGCACCCGCGCCGCCCTGCGCCGGATGCGGGCGGCCGGGCGCGGCGGTGTCGTCGTCAACAACGCCTCCGTCGTCGGCTGGCGCGCCCAACGCGGCCAGGCCCACTACGCCGCCGCCAAGGCCGGTGTCATGGCCCTGACCCGCTGCGCGGCCGTGGAGGCGGCCGACCACGGCGTGCGGGTCAACGCCGTCTCCCCGAGCCTCGCCATGCACCCGCACCTGGTGAAGGTCACCACGCCCGAGCTGCTCGCCGAGCTCACCGAGCGCGAGGCGTTCGGCCGCTGGGCCGAGCCCTGGGAGGTCGCCAACGTGATCGTCTTCCTGGCGAGCGACTACTCCTCGTACATGACCGGCGAGACCGTGCCGGTCAGCAGCCAGCGGGCGTGAGACGACAATGAAGGTGTGCCGAAGAGCAGTGGGCCGCACAGCGGCGAGAAGACCAGCGCCCGCGGTGGCGGGAAGAGCAGTACCCGCGGCGGCGAGGAGACCAGCGCCCGCGGCGGCGGGCAGACCACCGCACGCAGCGGCGGGCGGACCGGCGGTGCACAGACCAGCGGTGCACGGACCAGCGGCGCGGGGACGAGCGCGCGCGGCAGCGGGAGCGCCGGGGCGCGCGGCGCCGGACGGGCGACCGCGGTGAACGCCTCACCGGAGCGGCGCCGGCAGCTCCTGGACACCGCGGCCGAGGTGTTCGCCGCCCAGGGCTACAACGCCACCACCGTCCGCCGGATCGCCGACGAGGCGGGGATGCTCGCGGGCAGCCTCTACTACCACTTCGACTCCAAGGAGTCGATGCTCGACGAGATCCTCTCCACCTTCCTGAACGAGCTGTGGGCCGGGTACGACGCTGTACTCGAAGCCGGGCTCGGCCCCCGGGAGACCATCGAGGCCCTCGTCACCGAGTCCTTCCGGGAGATCGACCGGCACCGCGCCGCCGTCGCGATCTACCAGAAGGAGGCCCGGCACCTCGCCGACCAGCCGCGGTTCGGCTATCTCGCCGACTCGCAGCGGAAGTTCGAGAAGGCCTGGCTCGGGACGCTGGAACGCGGCGTCGCGGCCCGGGCCTTCCGCGCCGATCTCGACGTCCGGCTCACCTACCGCTTCGTGCGCGACACCGTCTGGGTCGCCGCGTCCTGGTACCGGCCGGGCGGCCTGCACAGCCCCGAGGAGATCGCCCGGCAGTACCTCTCGATGGTGCTGGACGGCATCGCCCTGGGGAGCGACCAGCAGACCTGACCCGGGCCCCGGGCCCGGACAGCAGCCCTGACGACGAAGGAGCAGCAGCCATGGCCGAGGCCTACATCGTCGACGCCGTACGGACCCCGGTCGGCCGGCGCGGGGGCGGACTCTCCGCCGTGCATCCGGCCGACCTGGGTGCCCATGTGCTGACGGCGCTGATGGAGCGCACCGGGATCGACCCGGCCGCCGTCGAGGACGTGGTCTTCGGCTGCCTCGACACGGTCGGACCGCAGGCCGGCGACATCGCGCGCACCGCCTGGCTGGCCGCGGGCCTGCCCGAGGAGGTGCCGGGCGTGACGGTGGACCGGCAGTGCGGCTCGTCCCAGCAGGCGCTGCACTTCGCGGCGCAGGGCGTGCTGTCGGGCACCCAGGACCTGGTGGTCGCGGGCGGCGTGCAGAACATGTCCCAGGTGCCCATCGCCTACGCCAGCCGCCAGGCCACCGAGCCGCTCGGGCTCACCGAGGGCCCGTTCGCCGGCTCCGAGGGCTGGCGGGCCCGATACGGCGACCGCCCGGTCAGCCAGTTCCTCGGCGCCGAGACGATCGCCGCCAAGTGGAACATCTCCCGACAGGACATGGAGGAGTTCGCCCTCCGCTCCCACCGGCGGGCCGTCCGCGCCATCGACGAGGGGCGCTTCGACCGCGAACTGGTGCCCTGCCGCGGTGTGACGGCGGACGAGGGCCCCCGGCGCGACACTTCACTGGAGAAGATGGCGGCCCTGAAACCCCTGGTCGAGGGCGGCCGGCTGACCGCCGCGGTCTCCTCCCAGGTCTCCGACGGCGCCTCGGCGATCCTCATCGCGAGCGACCAGGCGGTACGGGACCACGGCCTCACCCCGCGCGCCCGCGTCCACCACCTGTCCGTACGCGGCGAGGACCCGCTCCGGATGCTCACCGCCCCGATCCCCGCGACGGCGTTCGCCCTCAAGAAGACCGGGCTCACCCTGGACGACATCGACCTGGTGGAGATCAACGAGGCCTTCGCGCCCGTGGTCCTGGCCTGGCTGAAGGAGACGGGCGCCGACCCGGAGCGGACCAACGTCAACGGCGGCGCCATCGCCCTGGGCCACCCCCTGGGCGCCACCGGCACCAAGCTGATGACCACCCTCCTGAACGAACTGGAGCGCACCGGCGGACGGTTCGGCCTCCAGACGATGTGCGAGGGCGGCGGCCAGGCGAACGTGACGATCATCGAACGTCTCTGACGCGACGGTCATCGAGCGTCCTTGGCCCGACGGCCGTCGAACGTCTCTGACGGGCCGCCGCGGATCACCGGCCTACGGGGCGTCGCGAACGGTGCGGGGTGGTGCCTGCTCATCCACGGCAGACGCCACCCCGGTATCGATACGCTCCGGCATCGATACGCTCGAAGCATGGCTGACTGCGTGATGGTCTACACAGCAACGGAGAGCCGCGAGGCGGCCGTGGCGCTGGGCAAGGGCGCGACAGAGGCCCGACTGGCAGCGGGTGCCCAGGTGGTCGGCCCGGTGACGTCGCTCTTCTGGCACCTGGGAGAGTTCGGTGAGGGCGAGGAATGGCAGCTCCTGTTCAGAACCACGTCTGACCGCTACCCCGACCTCGAAGCGCACCTTCTGGCCAACCACCCATGGAAGAACCCGGAAGTCGTCGCGGTACCCGTGGCCGCGGGCGCCTCGGGGTACCTCGGCTGGGTGGCTCGGACGGTGGGGGATGCGGCGGACTGAGTCACGCCGTGTGCCATGCCCGAACGCCAGGGGGACGGCAGGTCGAGACTCGATTCCAACGCCAAGCGGATGCCGTGCGGATTGAGGTTCACGACGCATCCGAAGAACTTCCGACTCCGCGAGTGCTCACCGCTGACGCGGTGGACGGTCGAGGACTGGCGCTGGTCGCGACGCTGACCGACTCATGGGGGGTCAGTGGGCGAGACGGGGTGGGCAAGGTGGTCTGGGCCGTTGTGTCCTCTCCTCATGGGGATGGCGAGGCATGAGGGAGCAGGGCAGGGTTGTTCTCGTCAGCGGAATGCGGCGGCGTTCTCCGTCGCCCACTGCTGGAACGACCGAGCGGGAGATCCGGTGAGCTGCGACACCGTGTCGCGCACCTTGAGCAGCTCGTCGTTTCCCCGCCCATCAGATCGAGCACGGCATCCGCGGTCTCGTCGCCCAGGAACGGCGTCATCTGCTGGTGGGCCTCGTGGCGACTGATCTCGTCGAGGGACACCTCTTCGCCCAGTACCGTGCCAACGGCTGCGATCTGCTCCCGTGGGGAGATCCGTTCGGGCCCGGTCAGCGCATACGTCCGTCCGTGGTGGCCCGGTTCGGTCAACGCTTCCCGGGCCACCGCCGCAATGTCGGCCGGGTGGATGGCGGGAAGCCCGACGTCCGCGTACGGCACCCGGACCGATCGGCTCTCCCGAATCGATTCCGCCCACCACAGAGCGTTCGAGGCGAACTGTGTCGGTCGCAGAATCGTCCAGGCGAGCCCGCTGGCTTTGACCAGCGACTCCGCCTCCAGATTCATGTGTGCGGCAGGCAGATGCGGATGGGTGTGCACGGTGATGGACGACACGAGAACGACGTGTTCCACCCCTGCCCGCCGGGCGTGCGTGAGGAGGTCCGCGTCAGCTCCCAGGCCCGGCAGGAGGAACAGGGCGCGAACCCCGTCCACCGCGGGCTTCAGCGAATCCGTCCGGGCAAGATCGCCCTCAACGGCCTCGACTCCGTGAGGCAGTGCGGCACGGGTGGCATCGCGCGTCAATGCCCGCACAGGGGCAGTCCCGGCCTCCTGCAACTGCCGTAGCAGGGCTCTTCCGATGTTCCCGGTCGCACCGGTCACAAGAATCATCGTGGTATCTCCTGTCGCCAACCGTCGATAGGACTCCGCACGCTATGACCTCAACGAAACTTGAGGTCAACCTTGTGGTGGGCACGAGGAACGTGCCGACGGCAGACTCCAGTCGGCAACACTGGGATGTTGGGCCGCAGGGGAGGGCCGGGACGGCGCCGTGATCAGTGTCCTCACTGCCGAGGCTCGGCCCTGCCGGGCAGCCCATCCAGCACCGCACACGCCTCCCGCACGACACGGTCCACCAGTTCCGCGCACGAGGGCAGGTCCTCGATGAGCCCCGCGACCTGGCCGGAGGCCATCACGCCGGTGTCCGTGCGGCCGTCCACCATCGATGACTTGAGCAGCATCGGGGTGTTGGCGGCGAGCAGCACCTGACTCCACGTCAAGTCCTTGCCGTGCTTCAGGGACAGCCCGTCCCGGACCATCTGCGGCCAGCTCAGGCCGGACACCCCGCGGAGCGACGCGGCGTGCCGGACGGCTCGGAGCAGTGCTGCGAGGCGGCCGGAGCGTTCCAGGGAGCCGACGAGTTCGCTGCGCAGCATCCGGTGCGGCAGGCCGTCGACCGCCGTGGTGACGGTGACGTCCCGGACCGTCGCCGCCAGGTAGCGGGCCTTCACCGCGTCGGGCACGGTGCTGTCCGAGGTGAGCAGGAAGCGGGTGCCCATGGCGATGCCCGCCGCCCCGTAGGCCAGGGCCGCGACCAGGCCGCGTCCGTCGAAGAAGCCGCCCGCCGCGATCACCGGGATGTCGACGGCGTCGACGACCTGGGGCAGCAGGACGGTGGTCGCCACCTCGCCGGTGTGGCCGCCGCCCTCGCCGCCCTGGACCACCACCACGTCGGCGCCCCAGGCGGCGACCTTCTCCGCGTGCCGGCGGGCGCCGACGGACGGAATGACGACCACGCCCGCGTCCTTCAGCCGTGCGATCAGGTCCCGGGACGGTGCGAGGGCGAACGAGGCGACCCGCACGCCCTCGTCGATGATGATCCGCACCCGTTCGTCCGCGTCTCCGGCGTCGGCACGGAGGTTGACCCCGAACGGCGCGTCCGTGCGGTCCTTCACCTCGCATATCGCGGAGCGCAGCTGATCGGGTGTCATGGTCGCCGACCCGAGGATGCCCAGTGCTCCGGCCGCCGCGGTGGCCGAGACGAGCCGGGGGCCGGCGACCCAGCCCATCCCGGTCTGGACGACCGGATGCCGGACTCCGGTCAGCCGGGTGAGCGGGGTGTCGATGCGTGGGGTGACCGATGCCGTCCCCGACTTCTGCCCAGCAAAAGGCGGTTGGCCCAGGTCCCCCGACTGTCCGGGTGCCGTCATGAGCGGACCTCCCGGTCGCGCAGCCCGCGCGGATCGATCACCTCACGGATCAGCCGGAGCTCCTCCTCGGTCGGCTCACGCGTGAACGGCACCACGGGCGGAGCGGTCGACTCCTGGGCATCCGCTGGCTCTTGGGCATCCCCCTGCCCGGACGGCGCGCCCGACTCCGACCGATCCCCCCGCCCGAACGGATCCCCCCGCCCGAACGGATTCCCCCGCCCGGACGGATCGGCCGCCCGGGACGAGTGCGCCGACCGGGACGGATCCGCCGACCCGGACGGATCCGCCGGATCGGACGCGACCGCCAGGGGGACCGCCAGCGGGAACGCCGTGGCCGCCACGACATCGTCGACCGTCACCCCCGGGTGCACGGAGACCAGCCGCATCGACCGGTCCGGGGTCTCGAAGTCGAAGACCCCCAGGTCACTGACGACCCGTGGGATGTGATGGAACCGGGTGGCCGACGGGCCCGCGGCCGCCGCCCGGTCGTAGCCCACGCCGCAGACCATGTCGACCCGCTCGACGAACACCCGCCGGGAGTGCCGGGGCACCCAATAACTCGTCGCGTGGTTGAGGGTGTTGACGGGGGCTCCGCGGACGCCCAGCAGCTGCCGGTCGGGGCGGTCCCAGTCACCGATGCACGCGATGTTCTGGTTGCCGTGCCGGTCGAGCTGTGAGGCGCCCATCATCACGTGGCGCCTGCCCCCGGCGGCCATGGCCAGATGCCGGTGGAACGGCAGCCAGCCCTCCACCACCCGCGCCGTGCCGCCCAGTTCCGGGACGTCCCCGATGAGCAGCGCCTCCCCGTCGGTGAGCAGCAGATCGGGCGCGAACGTCAGCCGGGCCAGCCGGGCCGCGATCGTCGGCACCGTGCCCATCGGGCTCGCCAGGATCTCCCCGGCACCGCGCCAGGCCTCGGCGCACGCCACCACGCAGTACTCGGCGCGGGTCGCCGCCGCGGTTCCGGGAACCGTCGGTCCGGACGTCATCGCTGCTCCTCCTGCCATGCCGCCACCGCGGCCCGGTAGGCGTGCTCACCGCCGGAGAGGAAGCGGTCGGTGAAGGACCGCCAGGCCGCCGGGTCCGCGGCGGCGGCCGCGTATGCCCGCTGGAACGGCTCGTCGCGGTCGTAGTCGGGGGCGCATGAAGTGAAGTGCGCGCCGTTCGGGGCTTCGATGACCCCCGTGACATGGCTCCGGGGAATGAGCAGCGTCTGTGGACCGCCCGCGTCGAGCAGCTTCGCACTGTCCACGATCCGCTCGCACGAGACGAAGGCGGTCGGGGCCGCCGCACAGAAGAGATCGTCGAAGTACGGATCGGGGCCCAGATACTGGCCGTTGCCGTGCGCGTCGGCCCGGTTGAGGTGGACCAGGGAGACGTCCGGGCGGAGGGCGGGAACGGCGACGAGCTCCTCCCCGTCCTCGTACGGCGATCTGACCGTCCGCAGAGCCGGGTTGACCCGGAGGACGTCCGAACCGAGCCCGGCCCGGACCGGCATGAACGGCAGCCGGTGGGCGCCCGCGGTCAGACCCCACTGGAACATCGCCTCGTCCAGCTCCACCAGCTCGAACGCGCCCCGCTCCCGCGCCGCCCGGTAGTGCGGTTCCAGCGGGATCGAATCGAGCGTCACGAACGCGGTGACCAGCTTCCGGATCCGGCCCGCCGCGGCCAGCAGCCCCACGTCCGGGCCGCCGTACGCGATCACGGTCAGGTCGGTGACACCGGACCGCAGCAGCGCCCGCACCAGGGCCATCGGCTTGCGCCGGGACCCCCAGCCGCCGATGCCGACCGTCATCCCGCTCTCCAGCCGGCCGACCGCCTCCTCGGCGGTCATCGTCTTGTCGGTGCTCACCGCGCCTCCTTGGCGGAATGGGGGGAATGCGCCGCACCTTCCGAAGTTCCCGATGCCGCCGTAGGCGTGGAAGGAGGCGAACGGTCCGGTTTGCGGGTGACGAACGCCTCACGGTGCCGGTCGGCCACCCCGCTGAGGTTCGCCTCGAACGTGAACCCCTGCTCGAAGCGGTAGCTGCGCCGCACGTCGACGGGGTCGATGCCGTTGATCGCGGCCTTCGCCAGGCGCAGCAGGTAGCCGTCCTTCGCCGCGATCTCCCGGGCCAGCGCCACCGCCGCGTCCAGCAGCCGCTCGCGGGGGACGACCTCCCAGACCGAGCCGTGCCGGTGCAGCTCCTCGGCGGTGGCGGTGCGCGAGGTGAAGTACAGCGCGCGCATCAGGTGCTGCGGCACCAGCCGGGCGAGGTGCGTCGCCGCGCCGAGCGCGCCCCGGTCCAGCTCGGGCAGCCCGAACGTCGCGTCGTCACTCGCCACGACGGCGTCCGCGTTGCCGACCAGACCGATGCCGCCACCCAGGCAGAAGCCCGCCACGGCGGCCACCACCGGAACCTCGCACTCGTAGACCGCGGCGAAGGCCTCGTAGCAGCCCCGGTTGGCGCCCAGCAGCGCGCCGTGGCCCTCCTCCCGCTGCATCTCCTTGAGGTCGACGCCCGCGTTGAAGCCGCGCCCGGCGGCGGTCAGGACGACACAGCGCACGGCCGGGTCGCGGCCGGCGGCGCGTACCGCGTCGGCCAGCTCGTACCAGCCCCGTACCGGCAGGGCGTTGACGGGCGGGTAGTCGACGGTGACAACGGCCAGTCCCGCGTCGGGGACGGAGGTGGAGACACCCATGAGCGAATCCGCTACCTTTCCACCAAACGTTTGTTAGGTGGGACGGTAGCAGCGGTCGGCGCGCCGCGGGAGGTGCGAGGTGGGCATCGAACTGGACCTGGCGGGGCGCGTGGTCGTGGTCACCGGCGGCACCCGCGGGGTCGGAGCGGGCATCGCGCGGGCCTTCCTGCGGGCCGGTGCCCGGGTGGTGGCCGCAGCGCGGCGACCGCCCGACGAACCGGTCACGGCGGCGGGGCGGACGGCGGACTTCCACCCCCTGGACCTGCGGGACGCCCCGGCGGTCGGGGCGTTCTTCACCGGGATCGCCGACCGGTACGGCCGACTGGACTGCCTCGTCAACAACGCCGGGGGCACGCCCCACCGGCTGCTCGCGGACGCCGGGCCCGAACGCCATGCCCGAGTCGTCGAACTGAACCTCACCGGCGCCCTCACCGCCTCCCTCGCCGCCCACGCGGTGATGACGGAGCACCGGACACCGGGGTCGGTGATCATGATCGGCAGTGTGAGCGGCGGCCGCCCCTCGCCGGGGACGGCGGCCTACGGCGCGGCCAAGGCAGGGCTGGAGAGCCTCGCCCGCTCGATGGCGGTGGAGTGGGCGCCGGACATCCGCGTCAACACCCTCGTCCTCGGCATGGTGCGCACCGAGCTCTCCCGGCTGCACTATGGGGACGCCGCCGGGGTGGCGGCCGTCGGCCGGACGGTCCCGCTGGGCCGGCTGGCCGAACCCGACGAGGCCGGCGACGCCGCCGTCTTCCTCGCCTCCGACCGCGCCGCGTACATCACCGGGGCCAGCCTTCTCGTCCACGGGGGCGGGGAGCGCCCCGCGTTCCTGGACGCGGCAGCCGCGTCCGGTCCACCCCCGGACGGCGCCGACCGGACCCGCCCCGCCGACCGGACCCGCCCGCGGTGAGCCGGACCGCGCGGTGGCGTCCCGCACGATCCGCCGGCCGTGACAGGTGCCCGGGCGAACGGCCTACGGGCGGCGGGCAGAGGACGGTGGGCAGAGGGCGGCGGGCAGAGGGCGCAGACCGGCGGCCCGGGCGCAGGACTCGCAGGGAAACCGCCGGCCGGCAACGGGCCGGCCGGCACAGCACTGACCATCGAAGCCGAAGTGCCGACGGAGGAGTGCGGAATGACCGGAATCTGCAGCGGGCGCGTCGTCGTGCTGACCGGGGCGGGGCGTGGGCTCGGGCGGGCGCACGCCCTGGCCTTCGCGGCCGAGGGCGCCCGCGTGGTCGTGAACGACCTCGGCGTCGGCCCGGACGGCGCGGGAGGCTCGTCCGGTCCGGCCCAGCACGTCGTGGACGAGATCAGGGCCGCCGGCGGCGAGGCGGTCGCCCACACGGGGGACATCGCGACCGCCACAGGCGCCGCCTCGCTCGTCACCACCGCGCTCGACACCTTCGGCCGCCTCGACACCCTGGTCAACAACGCGGGATTCCTGCGGGACCGGATGCTCGTCAATCTGGACGAGGACGACTGGGACGCCGTCGTCCGCGTCCATCTCAGGGGCCATTTCCTGCCCCTGCGGCACGCGGCGGCGCACTGGCGGGCGGAGGCGAAGGCGGGGCGCACCCCCGAGGCCCGCGTGATCAACACCAGCTCCGGCGCCGGACTGCTCGGCAGCGTCGGGCAGGGCAACTACTCCGCCGCCAAGGCCGGGATCGTCGCCCTCACCCTCGTCGCCGCCGCCGAGATGGGCCGCTACGGGATCCAGGTCAACGCCGTCGCTCCCGCCGCCCGCACCCGGATGACCGAACGGACCTTCGAGGAGGCCATGGCGGCGCCGGGTGACGGCGCGTTCGACGCGATGGCCCCGGAGAACGTCTCCCCGCTCGTCGTCTGGCTGGGCTCGGCCGGCTCCGCCGGGGTGACGGGCCGGGTCTTCGGGGCCGAAGCCGGCCGGATCACCGTGATGGAGGGCTGGCGGCCCGGCCCCACCGTCGACAAGGGCGCGCGCTGGACGCCCGCCGAGGCCGGTGACGTGGCGCTGGGACTGCTCGCCGACGCCCGGCCCCCGGAGCCGGTGTACGGCGCGGGCTGACCGGAGGGCGGCGGCCACCGGCATCCGCACGACACCCCGGCAGGCGGGCGCGCCGTCGTGCCCCCGGCCGGGGCCCGGACGCACCGGACCACCGCCGAGACCGCTCCGCCGCCAAGACCATCCGCGCCGCCGCCGTCCGGACGGCCGTCCGCGCCGCGACCGTCCGGACGGCCGTCCGCGCCGCGACCGTCCGGACGGCCGTCCGCCGCGAGCAGCTCCCGCCGCGATGCCTCAGCGGGACATGGCGCGCGACCAGCCGCGGGCCACGACCTTCTTGGCCTCGACGGTCTGCGTCTCGCTCGGGAACCGCGGCACGCCTTCGACCTCCGGCAGCCAGGCGGCGGCGATCTCGTGCAGCGTCCCGTCCGCCTTCATGGCGTCCATGAGGACCGGGCGCGCATAGCCGTCGAGCCGGTGGTTCTGGCCCTCGGCGCTGAACAGGTACTCCTGCCACAGGCGGGCGGCCGCCGGGTGCGGGGCCTCCTTGTTGATCGCCTGGGTGTAGTACTGGGCGAAGACGCCGTCGGTCGGGACGGAGACCTGCCAGTCCATGCCCTTGTCACGGAACTGGTCGGCGTAACCGGCGTTCAGGTAGTCCCAGTCGACGCTGATGGGCGTCTTGCCGTTCGAGACGGTGGCTGGGGTCGACTCGACGGGGTTGAAGTTGCCCCGGCTCTTGAGCTTCCGGAAGTAGTCCAGGCCGGGCTCGATGTCGTTGAAGGAGCCGTTGTTGGCCAGCGCCGCCGCGTACACCACCCCGAAGGCCGAGCCCGACTTGTTGGGATTGCCGTTGATGGCGACCTTCCCGGCGTACTCGGGCCGCAGCAGCTGGGCGAACGACTCCGGGCAGGTCTCGACCCGGTTGGCGTCGCAGCCGATCGAGATGTAGCCGCCGTAGTCGTTGTACCAGCGGGCCCGCGGGTCCTTGTGGGTCTTCGGGATCTTGTTGAACGGCTCGACCTTGTAGGTCGCGAGCAGGCCCTCCCGGGCCGCGTCCCGGGCGAAGGAACCGCCGACATCGAGGATGTCCGGTGTGTGGTTCTTGCCCTTCTTGGCCTTGACCGCCTTGATTTCGTCCTCGCTGGACCCATCAGGGTTGGCCACGTGCACCGTGATGCCGTACTTCTTCTCGAAGCCGTCGATCAGGTCGCCGTAGTTCGCCCAGTCGCGCGGGATGGCGACCGCGTTCAGTCGCCCCTCCTTCTTCGCCGCGGCGACCAGGGCTTCCATCCCACCCGCGTCCTCGGCTGAGGTGGCGACCGAGGCGTTCTTGCTCTCGACGGCATCCTTCGTCAGGGCGCCACAGGCGCTCAGGGGCAGGGCCGCAAGGGCGAGGCAGCCGCTCAAAGCGACAGCTTGGGCACGATGGGCGATCACAAGGGGCTCCCAGGACTCCGAACAAGGCTGCAAAAGACAACTGCACAACTACACGCTGTGTCAATAACAGGCCAGTGAACACAGGTCGACAGCGTGTGTAAAGGGGTGAGGGTGCCGGAAGCGGAACGCCGCGGCTAGGTCCGGTTCAATGGGGCACTGGTGCGTCTTGGCGCCCCGAACGGACGAACCGGACGCGCGGCGGCGCGGCCCCCGGGCTGCAATGGGGAGGTGACCGCGACCCCGGACGACTGTCTCGCTCACAACGACTGGATCTGCGGCGCGTATCTCGGCACCCGCCGCGAGGTCCTCCTCGACGCGCTCCTGGAACACCTCCGCATCACCTCGGCAGCGGTCGGACTCGCCCTTCTCCTCGCCGTCCCGCTGGCGCTCCTCGCCCGGCGCCGCCGCTGGGCCGCCCCGCCCGTCCTCGGCGTCACCACCGTGCTCTACACCATTCCCTCGCTGGCCATGTTCTCGCTGCTCCTGCCGCTGTACGGGCTCTCGGAGGCCGTGGTCGTCGCCGGGCTGGTGCTGTACTCGCTCACCCTGCTCGTCCGCAACATCCTCACGGGCCTCGACGGCGTCCCCGCGGACGTCCGGGAAGCGGCCCGCGGGCTCGGCTACGGACCGCTGCGCCTGCTGCTCGCCGTCGAACTGCCGCTCGCCGTACCGGCCGTCATGGCCGGGGTGCGGATCGCGACCGTGTCCGCCGTGTCGCTCGCGACCCTCGGGGCCGTCGTCGGCCACGGCGGACTCGGCAACCTCATCAACACCGGCATGAACAGCTACTTCAAGGCCCAGGTGCTCACCGCCTCCGCGCTCTGCGTCGCCCTCGCCGTCGGCGCCGACCTGCTGCTGCTCGGCGTGCAGCGGCTGCTCACCCCCTGGCAGCGGCACCGGGCGGCCCGGTGAACACCACGGCGCAGGCGGCACGTTGGCTCACCGACCCCGCGCACTGGGCCGGAGCGGACGGCATCGGCAGCCGGCTCGCCGAACACGCCTGGCTCACCGCGGTCTGTCTGCTCGTCAGCTGCCTCATCGCGCTGCCGGTCGCCGTCGTCCTGGGACACCTCGGCCGCGGCGGCGTGCTCGCGGTCAACGTCTCCAACGTGGGCCGGGCCGTTCCCACGTTCGCCGTGCTGGTGCTGCTCCTGCTGAGCCCGGTCGGCCGGTACGGGGAAGGGCCCACGATGATCGCCCTGGTGCTGTTCGCCGTTCCGCCGCTGCTCACCAACGCCTACGTCGGTGTGCGGGGAGCCGACCCGGACATCGTCGAGGCGGCCCGGGCCATGGGAATGACCGGCCGCCAGCTGCTGTGGAACGTCGAACTGCCCCTGGCCATGCCGCTGGTGCTCACCGGTGTGCGCGTCGCGGCCGTCCAGCTCGTCGCCACCGCCACCATCGCCGCCCTCGCCGGAGGCGGCGGACTGGGGCGGATCATCACCGCCGGCTTCAGCCTCGCCAGCACCCCGCAGGTCATCGCGGGCGCGGTGCTCGTGGCCCTGCTCGCCCTGGGTGTGGAAGGGGCGTTCGTCGGCGCGACACGGCTGGCGCCCGCCTGGCTGCGCGGGCGGACGGGATGAGGCCGACGGTTCGCAGCAGACCGGCGGTCCGCAGCAGACCGGCGGTCCGTAGCAGACCGGCGGTCCGACGAGATTCGGCGGTCCGAGAAGGCTCGGCGGTCCGACGAGATTCGGCGGTCCGAGGAGGTTCGGCCGTCCGCAGGAGGCCTGCGGCCCGCGTCGGCACGGTCCTGATGGCCGCCCTGCTGCTGACCGGCTGCGCGACCGGGCCCGCCCTGGAACGCCGGGGCGAGGTCACCGGAGCCCCGCGCGGCGGCCGGCACCTCACCGTGGCGTCGGCGGGCTTCACCGAGAGCGAGCTGCTGGCGCAGATGTACGCCCTGCTGCTCGGCAGGGCCGGGTACCGGACCGACATCCTGACCGTCGGCAACCGGGAACTCTACGAACCCGCCCTGGAGAGCGGCCGGATCGACGTCGTCCCCGAGTACGCCGCCACCCTCGCCGACTGGCTGCGGGCCAAGCAGCACGGCCCCGACGCGAAGCCCGTCGCCTCGCCCGACCTCGGCGCCACCCTGCGGGCCCTGCGGCCCCTCGCCGCCGCCCGCGGTCTCACGGTCCTGGAACCGGGCCGGGCCGTCGACCGCAACGCCTTCGCCGTCAGCCGCTCCTTCGCCGCCCGCCACCGGCTGACGACCCTCTCCCAACTGGGCGCCTCCGGCCTGCGGGTGCGCCTGGCGGCCGGTGACGAATGTGTCCGCCGGCCGTACTGCCTGCCCGGCCTGCGCCGCCGGTACGGCATCCGGGTCACCGGAGTCGACCCCAAGGGCGTGGGCACCACCCAGGCGAAACAGGCGGTCGCGTCGGGCCGGGACCAGCTGGTGCTGACCACCAGTACCGACGGCACCCTCGACAGCTTCGGCCTGGTTCTCCTCGCGGACGACCGGCAGCTGCAGAACGCCGACCACATCGTGCCCGTGCTCCACGCCGGCCGGGCCCGCGACGCCCGGGCCGTGGACGCGCTGAACGCGCTCAACCGGGTGCTGACCACCGAGGACCTGACGCGGCTCAACGAGCAGGTGGACAGCTGGCGCCGGCTGCCCGCCGATGTGGCCCGCTCGTACCTCCGGGAGAAGCGGCTCATCTGACGCCCGAGGTGCGGCAGCAGCCGCGAGGCGGCATGCGGCGCGGCGGGGGAGGGAGACCCCGCCGCGCCGCATGCACCGTCCCGGGCGCGTCACCCGTCCTGGTGGCCGACCTCCACGTCCTCCAGGATGCCCAGAGCGTCCGGCACCAGGACGGCGGCCGAGAAGTAGGCGCTCACCAGGTAGGAGATGACGGCCTTCTCGTTGATGCCCATGAACCGCACATTGAGCCCCGGCTGCACCTCGTCCGGGATCCCCGTCTGGCGCAGGCCGACCACGCCCTGGTCGGCCTCACCGGTCCGCAGCGCGAGGATCGAACTCGTCCGCGCCTCGGTGACCGGGATCTTGTTGCACGGCAGCAGCGGAATGCCCCGCCAGGCCCGCACCTGCTGCCCCATGTACTCCACCCCCTGCGGGTAGAGACCCCGGCAGTTGCACTCCCGGCCGAACGCCGCGATCGTCGTCGGGTGCGCCAGCAGCAGCTGCGTCTTCCGGCGCCGCGAGATCAGTTCGTCGAGGTCGTCGGGGGTGGGTGGGCCGCTGCGGGTGTGGATGCGCTGCTTGAGGTCGGCGTTGTGGAGGAGGCCGAACTCGCGGTTGTTGATGAGTTCGTGTTCCTGGCGTTCGCGGAGGGCTTCGACGGTG
Organism: Streptomyces sp. NPDC002055; assembly: GCF_040296705.1. NCBI lineage: Bacteria > Bacillati > Actinomycetota > Actinomycetes > Kitasatosporales > Streptomycetaceae > Streptomyces > Streptomyces sp. NPDC002055. Next base: position 100,493 of record NZ_JBEOXS010000021.1, on the reverse strand, counting down.
AGGCGGAGCTGTTGCTCGACCTGGTTCATGGGTTCGTTGTAGAGGTCGGCGACGCGGCTGTGGACGCGGAGGACGGTCTGCGCGACGCTCAGTTCGTACTCGCGCGGCGCGAGCTCGTAGTCCACGAACGTGCCCGGCAGCGCGAACTCGCCGCTGTGCCCCGAGGCCAGCTCGATGGCCGCCTCACCGTGCTTGTTCTGCGGGAGCCGGGGCGCCGCGCGGAACTCCTCCAGATGCGCCTGGAGCGCCTCGGACCGCGCGGTGACCTCGTCCAGCGCGTGCCGGGGGAGGGCCAGCACGGTGCAGGTGGTCGCGGCCCGCAGGGTGAAGGGCCAGTCGCCGCCCTGCCCGGTCAGCAGATCCTCGCCGACGTGGTCGCCGTCGGCGACGACGCCCAGCACCGTGCGGTCGCCGTACTTCCCGGTGCCCAGCTTGTCGGCCTTGCCGTGCGCGATGAGAAGGACGCGGTCCACCGGCTGTCCGGCTTCCACGATCGTCTGCCCCGCGGCGATCTCCCGCTGCACGAACCGGTCGGCCAGCGCCTCCAGCACCGAAGCGTTGTCGAAGGAGCGCAACTGGGGGAGCTCCCGCAGCTCGGCGGGGATCACCCGGACCTCGGCGCCGGTGGTGACGAACTCGACGCGCCCGTCCCCCAGTGTGTGGGTGAGACGGCGGTTGACCCGGTACGTGCCGGCGGTGACCTCGGTCCAGGGCAGCGCGCGCAGCAGCCACCGTGAGGAGATCCCCTGCATCTGGGGGACCGACTTGGTCGTGGTGGCCAGGTTCCGCGCCGCGGCGGTCGCCAGACTGAGCTGAGGCTGCTGCCCGTCCTCGGAGGCGGAACTCATTTCCACAGACGTGGTCATCGGGGAATGTCACCCATTTCTGTGCGGTACGTGTCGTGGAACAGCCGATTCGGCACCGGCTGTTCACGGGAAAAGCTCGCTGTTCATGGGAAAAGCTCGGCTGCGCACCGGACCGTGCCGGTGCGGCGGACAGCATGGGAATCGGGTCCGCTGTGCTGTCGTTGTGCGGGGAATCTAGTGCGAGGAATCCTGCGCAAGGAATCCTGTGCGCGGAGTCCCTGTGCGGGAAGAGGGTGCGGGCCTAGTGCCCGACTTCCACGTTCTCCAGAATTCCCATGGCATCCGGGACGAGAACCGCGGCGGAATAATAGGCGCTCACCAGATAGGAGATGATGGCCTTTTCGTCGATCCCCATGAAGCGCACCGAGAGGCCCGGCTCGTACTCGTCCTCGATCCCGGTGCGGTGCAGCCCGATGACGCCCTGGGCGGCCTCGCCGGTGCGCAGCACCATCATGGAGCTGGTGCGTGCGCCGGTGACGGGGATCTTGTTGCACGGGAAGATCGGCACGCCGCGCCAGGCGGGGACCGAGTGCCCCTGGACATCGACCGCGTCCGGGTGCACCCCGCGCCGGTTGCACTCCCGGCCGAAGGCGGCGATGGCCTTCGGATGCGCCAGGATCAGCCCTGGGTCCTTCCACACCGTGGCCAGCAGTTCGTCGAGGTCGTCGGGGGTGGGTGGGCCGCTGCGGGTGTGGATGCGCTGCTTGAGGTCGGCGTTGTGGAGGAGGCCGAACTCGCGGTTGTTGATGAGTTCGTGTTCCTGGCGTTCGCGGAGGGCTTCGACGGTGAGGCGGAGCTGTTGCTCGACCTGGTTCATGGGTTCGTTGTAGAGGTCGGCGACGCGGCTGTGGACGCGGAGGACGGTCTGCGCGACGCTCAGCTCGTACTCGCGCGGCGCGAGCTCGTAGTCCACGAACGTGCCCGCCACCGCCGGCTCCCCGGTGTGGCCCGACGCCACCTCGATGGCCGCCTCCCCCTCGGCGTTCCGCCGCCGCTGGCGCGGGAGTTCGGCCCGGCGGCGCAGATGGCCGCGCAGCGCCTCCGCCCCCTGTGCCACCTCGTCGAAGTCCCGCCGCGGCAGGGCCAGAACGGTGCAGGCGGTGACGGCCTTCAGGCTGTACGACCAGTCCGCCTCGGGAGCCGCGATCGCCTGGTCGCCGAAGTGCGCGCCGTCGGCCAGCACCTCCACCACGGACTGCTCGTCGTACGGCCCCGGGGCGAGCTTCGTCGCCTTGCCGTGCGCGATGAGGAAGAGGTGGTCGGCGGGGCGGCCGGCCTCGGCGATCACCTCACCGGCCGCGTACTCGCGCTGTACGAAACGGTCCGCCAGCGCGTCCAGCACCTCGCTGTCGCCGAAATCGCGCAGCAGTGGCAACTCGCCCAGCTCCGCCGGGATGACCCGCACCTCGGCCCCGGTCGTGACGAACTCGATCCGGCCGTCCCCGAGGGTGTGGCTCAGCCGGCGGTTGACCCGATAGGCGCCCCCCGGCACCTGGACCCACGGCAGCAGCCGGAGCAGCCAGCGTGAGGTGATTCCCTGCATCTGTGGAACGGACTTGGTCGTTGTCGCCAAATTGCGGGCAGCTGCCGTCCCCAGGCTCAGCTGCGACTGACCGTCCTCAGCGGAAGAATTCGAATCCACCGACGTGGTCATAATGGACGCCCACCCATCTTTGTGCAGAAGACTTTCTCGGCGAGAAATCGATATCCGCCGCGGATAACTCCGCGGCGGGAACCGTTTGTCGCCGCCAGTGAAGCTATCAGCGTCCACCGGAACTCCGGAATCGCTCGAACGAGTGGGTTGATCTTCGAATTACCGAGCAGACATGGGTGCTTGGGCAGGCGTGCGCCGGAGCGGCGGCGCACCCCGACAGGGCGGAGACAGTGACAGTTCCGAGCGGCAGTGGTGGTGGCAGGGGCGGTGGCAGCGGGTGGTGGCGCCAGCAGTAGCAGTAGCAGTAGCAGTAGCAGTGGCGGCCGACGCGACAACGGCCCCACCACCGTGCCGGGCTCCTGGGTGGCGAGGCCGGGGAGGGCGACCCCTCACAGCGACGGTTCGGCCGGACCCGTTCCGAGCGTGGTGGTGCCCGGTGCGGGCCGGTGGCCGAGCCCCGTCCGGTACGCGTCGAGCGCCGCCTCGGTGCGCCCCTCGCGGCGTAGCAGATCACCGAGGAGCCGGCAGATGTCGGCGAGGTCCCCCGCCGCGCCCGAGTGCTCCAGCAGGGACAGGGCCTCGCAGTAGTGCCGTTCCGCTTCGTCGGCCGCACCGCCGTCGTCGGCGATCATCCCCAGCAGCCGGTGGGCGCCCGCCGCGTGCACCGCCCCGCGCTCCGGGCCGAGCGCGGCGCCGATCCCGTCGAGCATCCGCCCCAGCAGCGCCGCCGCCTCCTCGCACCGGCCGCGCCGCCGCAGGACGTCCGCCAGCTCCACCTCCACCTGCGCCGTGAACAGCTGGGCCCGCTTGGACGCCAGCATCTCCCGGGCGGTGCGGAGCTCGGATTCGGCCGTCTCCAGATCCCCGTCCTGCGCGTGCACATAGCCGCGCATCCAGTGGCAGTGCGCCAGCTCGGTGCGGATATGCAACTGCCGGTAGAGCTCCTGCGCCTTGGTGAGCGAGGCATCGGCCTCCGCCACCCGGCCCTCGGCGATCATGGCGCGGGCCACACCGCGGTGCATCCGGGCCACCAGCGCCGGATCGCTGATGCTGGGGGCGAGCGCCAGCGCGAATTCGGCGCTCTGCGCGGCCCGGGCGTAGGCGCCCATGTCCATGTACGGGGCGATGGCCGCGCTGTGCAGCAGCGCCAGCGCGTCCGGGTCGTGCAGGCCGCTGCGGTTCAGCTCGTCGATCGCCGACTCCAGCAGGTAGCAGGAGTAGCGGAGCTCCCCGGTGAGCAGATGGGCGACGGCGCGGCCCCGTACGGCGGCGGCCCGGCGCGGCAGGGGCTCTTCGGCCAGCAGCAGCTCGGCCGCCTCGAAGCTCTCCCGGGCCTCGGTGAGCTCGCCCAGGTCCAGCGCGCAGTCGCCGAGGGCGATCAGCGCCTCCGCCCGCTCCGCCGTGAAGCCGTGCCTCTCGGCGGTGACCAGTAGTCTGCGCACCAGCTCCGCGGCATCCGTGGCATCCCCCGCGCCGAGCAGCTGCCGGGCGTCGGTGAGCCCCAGACGCAGTTCGGTGGCGAGGTGCGCGGGCCGCCCGGTGGCCAGTTCGTCCACGCTGGTGCCCAGCCGCTCCGCGAGGTGGCGCAGCGCGGTCTCGGAGGGCCGGACCCGGCCCGACTCCAGGGTGGAGATGTAGGCGGCGGTGTACTCCGGTTCGGCCAGTTGCCGCTGTGTCAGTCCGAGCTCGGTGCGCAGTCGCTGCACCCGTCGGCCGATCCCGGAGTCCCCGGCCCGGCCGCCGCCGGCACTGGTGCTGCTCGCCATCCGTCCCGTCCCCCTCAGCGGTCGCCCCTCGGGCCCCCTGGCCGGGAGCGGCCCCACTGGTTTGATCCGCCATTAAGGCTAGTTAACTATGGGCTTAATGGCCATGGGTGCGACGGACCAGGAGGACAATTGACCAGCTACCGGCAGCCGGGACTCGTGCTCACGGACCATCACTTCCAGGTGCCCCTCGATCACGCCGCACCGGACGGCGAGCAGCTCGAGCTCTACGCCCGCGAGGTGGCGGCCCCGGGCCGGCAGGACGAGGAACTGCCCTGGCTGGTCTACCTGGAGGGCGGCCCCGGATGCGGCGCCCGGCGGCCCGTCGGGGCCACCGACTGGGTGCAGCGGGCCGTGCAGGATTACCGCGTCCTGCTGCTCGACCAGCGCGGAACCGGCCGCTCCACCCCCGCCTGCCGGCAGACCCTGCCGCTGCGCGGCGGCCCGCGGGAGCAGGCCGACTACCTGGCCCGCTTCCGCGCCGACGCGATCGTGGCGGACTGCGAGTGGATCCGCCCCCGGCTGACCGGCGGCGCGCCCTGGACCGTGCTCGGCCAGAGCTACGGCGGCTTCTGCGCCGTCCACTACCTCGGCGCCGCCCCCGAGGGCCTGCGCGGCGCCCTGATCACCGGCGGTCTGCCCTCGCTCGACGCGGGACCGGACGAGGTCTACCGCGCCGCCTATCCCCGGGTCGCCCGCCGCAACCGCGCCCACTACGCCCGCTACCCGCAGGACGTCGAGGCCGCCCGGCGGATCGCCGGCCGGCTGCGCGAACACCCCGCCGAACTGCCCGGCGGCCACCGCCTCACCGTCGAGGCCTTCCAGTCGCTGGGCACGCTGCTCGGCGGCACCGGCGGATCCCACCGGCTGCACTACCTGCTCGAGGGCGCCTTCGTCCGCACCGCGTCCGGCCCGCAGCTGTCCGATGCGTTCCTCGAAGCCGTCCGCGGGGTGCTCTCCGGCGCGGCGAGCCCGCTCTACGCCCTGCTCCACGAGTCGATCTACGCACAGGACGGGGCCGCCACGGACTGGGCGGCGCAGCGGGTCCGGTCCGAGTTCCCGGAGTTCGACGCCGGACGGGCCCTGGACGCCGGGGAGCCGGTGCTCTTCACCGGGGAGATGATCTACCCCTGGATGCTCGACACCGACCCGGCCCTGCGCCCGCTCCGGGACACCGGCCGCCTGCTGGCCGAACGCACCGGCTGGGCACCGCTGTACGACCCGGAGCGGCTCGCCGCCAACGAGGTCCCGGTCGCCGCGGCGGTGTACCACGACGACATGTACGTGGACGCCGCCCACGCCCTGCGCACCGCCCGCGCCATCGGTGGCCTGCGCAGCTGGGTCACCGACGAATTCGAGCACGACGGCGTCCGCAGCAGCGGCACCCGCGTCCTGGACCGGCTGCTTGCCCTGTCCCGCGACGAGGCGTGAAGCCTCGCGATGAGGCGTGAAGCCCCGGGACGGGGGCGGGGCGTCACGGGATGGGACGGGAGTCAGACCGGACGCCGCTCGCGCCTGGCGGGGCCGGACGCTCCTCGACAGCCGTTCGGGTGGGGCATCGACCGGGATGCCGGCACGGCGGCCGGGGCGCGCGTCGGATCATGAACACCGCGCGAACCCTGACCGGTTGAGCGAGCGTCAGTGTAAGTGCATGTCCATTGCCCGGTCGGCTACGGAGTATCCGATGCATGTCGTCTGCGATGCGGCGGCCACCCGAGCAAGCTGACGAGCTCTCATCAACTGTTATGTGACAGCCCATTGCCGCTCACTGCTGTGCCCTCTAGGTTGACTCGCTGATTAACAGCGCTTACATCGGCGCTTATCAGCATGCTCCGTCCCCGCCCCACCCGGGAGGAACGCAGTGTACATAGGCAGATTTCGTGCGGCCGTCGGGCTCGTCACCGGACTGGTGCTCGCCGCGGCCCCGTTGGCGGCCGCTTCGGATTCCGGGGCGGCCGCTGTGCCGTCCGGCCGGGACCGCGCCACGCACCGGGTCGAGTACTTCCCCTCTCCGGCCGCCCATCCCCGCACCGTCGAGGTGCCGGCCCGCGCTCCCGGGCGGATCGGCCGCGGAGCGGGCCCGGTGGCGGGCGACGGCGAGGTGACTCCCGTTGTCGAGAACGGCCCGACCGAGGAGAAGCTCGACGTCGTCGTCATCGGTGACGGCTACACCGCCGACGAACTCGCCCGGTTCCGCACCGACGCCCGGGAGAAGTGGGACGAGATCACGGGCGTTCAGCCGTACAGCACCTACCACAACCTCTTCAACGTGTGGGCGGTCGACGCGGTCTCCCGTGACTCGGGCGTCTCCGGCGACCCGGACCAGGAGACGGTCAGGGACACCGCGCTGCACAGCTACTTCTGGTGCGACGGCCTGGAGCGGCTGCTCTGTGTCGACACCGACGCCGTCGAGCGCTACGCCGCCCACGCGCCCGAGGCCGACCTCGTCGTCGTGGTGGCCAACAGCGCCAAGTACGGCGGTGCCGGGTACAACGACATCGTCTCCCCCTTGGGTTACGAGGGCATCGCGACCGTCGCCGGGGGCAATGAGCGGTCGGGCCAGGTGGCCGTGCACGAGACCGGACACTCCCTGGGCAAGCTCGCCGACGAGTACGTCTACGACGAGTACGGGGAGTACACCGGGCCCGAGCCGAGCGAGGTGAACACCTCCACGCACACCGCGGACGAACTCGCGGACCTGCGCGTGAAGTGGTTCCGCTGGCTCGGAGATCCGACCCCCGACGGCGGGCTCACCGGGACCTTCGAAGGGGGTGGTTACCACCCGCGCGGTCTCTACCGGCCCAGCGAGAACTCGATCATGCGCACCCTGGGGCGGGAGTTCAACAGCGTCGGCCGCGAAGCGATGATCGCGGGTTTCTACCGGCACGCCACCGTCCTCGCCGGCAGCCCCGCCACGGACCGTCGGCTCACGCGCCGGGACACGGTCCGCCTCCGAGTGCCCCGGCTCGCCGGGACGCACCGGCAGCCGGCCGTGCGCTGGTACCTGGACGGCAAGGAGGTCAGGCGGCTGCGCGGGGAGCGGACCGTGGCCGTGCGGCGTGTCATCCCTCCCTGGGACCGGCGCCTGCACCGGCTCACGGCCGTCGCCCACGACCCCACGCGCGCGGTCCGCGACCCGGCAGTCCGCGCCGAGCTGACCGACGTCCTCACCTGGCGCGCCGGTCGCTGAGCCGCACGCCCGGCGCCTCCCACGCGTCGGCCGTACCGGGCGGCGGGGCGCCGACGCATCCGCCGCCCCGCCGCGCCCCGACTGCTCCCAACCCAGGCGGTATTGACAAAGGGGCTTGCCGGTTCTGCGATGTCCTCATGACGGACCCGGAGAACCTGGACGAGGTACTGGCGAACGTGGGGCCACGGCTTCGCCGCATCCGGAAGGAGCGCGGAGCCACGCTCACCGCCCTCTCCGCCGTCACCGGCATTTCGGTGAGCACGCTCTCCCGGCTCGAATCGGGCGGCCGCCGGCCGAGCCTGGAACTGCTGCTGCCCATCGCCCGGGCCCATCAGGTCCCGCTCGACCGGCTGGTCGGCGCACCCCCGGTCGGTGACCCCCGGGTCCGCTCCGAGCCCGTCGAGCGGGGTGGCAGAACGATGCTGCCGCTGACCCGGCGGCCCGGTGGCCTCCAGGCGTACAAAGTGGTCGTTCCGGCCCGGAACGAGGAACCCGACCCGCGCACCCACGAGGGCTACGAGTGGCTGTACGTGCTCTCCGGACGACTGCGGCTGGTGCTGGCCGACCACGACCTGGTGCTGGGGCCGGGGGAGGCGGCGGAGTTCGACACCCGGCTGCCGCACTGGTTCGGGCCGGCGGGCGAGGAGCCGGTCGAATTCCTGAGCCTCTTCGGCCCGCAGGGCGAGCGCATGCACGTACGGGCGCAGCCGCGCCGCAAGGGCTGACCGGAACCCGGCACCGGCGGCCGGCCCCGTCCCCTCGGAGCAGGCACTCTCCGGTGGGCGCGGCGCGGGCCCGGCTCAGGCCCCGGGCCCGGCTCAGGCCCCGGACCTGGCTCAGGCCCCGGACCTGGCTCAGGCCCCGGACCCGGCCCAGGCCCCGGACCCGGCCCAGGCCCCGGACCCGGCCCAGGCCCAGGCGCCGGCGCCGACCGGCCCCGGCCGAGGCCCGGCCCCCGAACCCGGCTTCCGGCCCTGCCCCGACGTCGCCCCTGCCCCGGCGCCGCCCCTGGCCCCCTGCCCCGCCCCCGGGCCCTGCCGCCGGCAGGCGAGCCTCCGCCGTCGCCGCCCGGCAGGGACCGTCGCACGCCGGCCACCACCGCCACGCCACGCCCCGAAAAACGTCCGCGATGGCCTGTTCCTCGAACCGAGCGACCGCTTAGTATGCGACCGGTGCGGGGCACGCCGCCCCCTGTCGACGTTCGTTGGAGGCCACCCGATGAAGGCATGGCGAGTGCACGAGAACGGCGAGCCCCGCGAGGTGATGCGCCTCGACGAGGTGCCGGACCCGGTCGCCGGGCCGGGACAGCTTCTGCTGCGGGTCCGGGCCGCCAACATCAACTTCCCGGACGCGCTGCTCTGCCGCGGCCAGTACCAGGCGCGGCCACCGCTCCCCTTCACGCCGGGCGTCGAGATCTGCGGAGAGATCGTCGCCGTGGGGGAGGGCGCCGAGGGGCGGGCCGGGGACCGGGTGCTCGCCCAGCCGCCGCTGCCCCGGGGCGGCTTCGCCGAACTCGCGGTGGCCGACGCCGCCACCGTTCGGCCCGCGCCCGACTCCCTCGACGACGCCGAGGCCGCCGCGCTGCACATCGGCTACCAGACCGGCTGGTTCGGCCTGCACCGGCGGGCGCACCTGCAGCCGGGGGAGACCCTGTTGGTGCACGCCGCCGCGGGCGGGGTCGGCAGCGCGGCCGTCCAGCTCGGCAAGGCCGCGGGCGCCACCGTCATCGGCGTCGTCGGCGGCCCCGACAAGGCCCGTACCGCCCGCGAGCTCGGCTGCGACCTGGTCATCGACCGGCGCACCGAGGACATCGTGGCCGCGGTCAAGGAGGCGACCGGCGGCCGGGGCGCCGATGTCGTCTACGACCCGGTCGGCGGCGACGCCTACGCCAAGTCCGTCAAGTGCATCGCGTTCGAGGGCCGGCTGCTGGTCGTCGGGTTCGCGAGCGGGGCCATCCCCAGCCCCGGCCTCAACCACGCCCTGGTGAAGAACTACGCGATCGTCGGCCTGCACTGGGGCCTCTACAACGCCCACGACCCGGCCGCGATCGACGCCTGTCACCGTGAGCTCACCGCACTCGCGGCACGGGGCGCGATCAAGCCCCTGGTCAGCGAACGGGTGGCGCTCGCCGACGCGGCGGACGCCGTGCAGCGCGTCGCCGACGGCACCACCACCGGCCGCATCGTCGTCACCCCCAACTGACCCACGCCACTGACCGGAAGGAGCCGCGCCATGGCACGCACCGAGGCCGCGGGAGCCCCCGACGCCGACACCGGTGACCTGCGCCGCCGGGTGGCCGCCCTGCTCGACGAGCACGACTCCGCCACCACCGACCGGGCCGCTTTCCTCCGCGCCCGCTTCGACGCCGGGCTCGCCTGGGTGCACTACCCCGTCGGCCTCGGCGGCCTGGACCTGCCCCGTTCCCTCCAGGCCGTCGTCGACGCCGAACTGGAGGCCGCCGGCGCGCCCGACAACGACCCCCGCCGGATCGGCATCGGCCTCGGCATGGCCGCCCCCACGATCCTCACCTACGGCACCGAGGAGCAGCGGCGCCGCTTCCTGCGGCCGCTGTGGCTGGGCGAGGAGGTGTGGTGCCAGCTGTTCAGCGAGCCCGGAGCGGGCTCCGACCTCGCGGCGCTCGCCACCCGCGCCGTACGGGACGGGGACGACTGGATCGTCGACGGCCAGAAGGTGTGGACGTCCAGCGCCCACACCGCACGCTGGGCCATCCTCATCGCCCGTACCGACCCGGACGTGCCCAAGCACCGCGGCATCACCTACTTCGTCTGCGACATGACCGCCCCGGGCGTCGAGGTCAGGCCGTTGCGTCAGATCACCGGCGAGGCCGAGTTCAACGAGGTCTTCCTGAGCGGCGTCCGCATCCCCGACCGCCACCGGCTCGGCGAAGTGGGCGATGGCTGGCGGGTCGCTCAGACGACGCTGATGAACGAGCGGGTGGCCATCGGCGGCGGCCGGGTGCCCCGCGAGGGAGGCATGATCGGGCTGGTCGCCGACCTCTGGCGGGAACGGCCCGAACTGCGCACCCACGCCCTGCATCAGCGGCTGCTGGAGCTGTGGGTGGACGCGGAGACGGCACGGCTCGCGGGGGAGCGGCTGCGTCAGCAGCTCGCCGCCGGGGCCCCCGGGCCCGAGGGGTCGGCGATGAAGCTGGCCTTCGCCCGGCTCAACCAGGAGATCAGCGCACTGGAGGTCGAACTCCTCGGCGAGGACGGCCTGCTCTACGAGGACTGGACGATGCGCCGCCCCGAACTGGTCGACTTCACCGGCCGGGACGCCGGCTACCGCTACCTCCGGGCCAAGGGCAACTCCATCGAGGGCGGCACCACCGAGGTGCTGCTCAACATCGTCGCCGAGCGCGTCCTGGGCCTGCCGGCCGAGCCCCGTACCGACAAGGACATCCCCTGGAAGGAGCTCGCCCGATGAGCGGCACCGAGCCCACGTCCGGACCGGACCTGCTGTCGTCCGGACCGGACCTGCTGTACTCCGAGACCGAGAACGACCTGCGGGCGGCGGTCCGTTCCCTGCTCACCGACCGCTGCGACCCGTCCGCGGTCCTCCGCTTCGTCGACTCCGGCCGGCCGTACGACCGGGAGGTGTGGCAGGCGCTCGCCACCGGAATGGGCATCGCCGGGCTGCTCGTGCCCGAGAAGCTGGGCGGCCAGGGCGCCTCCGCGCGGGAGGCGGCCGTCGTGGCGGAGGAGCTCGGCCGGTCCACGGCCCCGGTGCCCTACCTGACGGGCGCGGTGCTCCCCGTGGAGGCGCTGCTCGGCTGCGACACCGACGACCGGGACGTGGCGGGCCTGCTCGGCGCGGTCGCCGCCGGCCGCACCCTCGCCGTGCTCGCCCTCCCGCTGTCCACCGGGCCGTTCCCCTCCGGCGCCGCCCTGCCCACCAACGCGCTGCCCACCACTGTCCTGCCCACCGCCGCCCTGCCCACTGCTGCCCTGCCCACTGCCGTGCGGGCCACCGCGGACGGACGGCTCGACGGACGGATCGGCAGTGTCGCCGGTGCCGCGGGCGCCGACCTGCTGCTCGTCCCGGCCCACGGGCCGGAGGGAGCCGGACTGTACGCCGTGGAGGCCGCCGCTCCGGGCGTCACCGTCACCCCGAGGGTCCCGCTCGACCTGACGCGCCCGCTCGCCGGGGTCACCCTCGCCGACGCACCGGCCCGTCGCCTGGCCGGACCCGGCCGCGCCGAGGAGGCCGTGGCGCGGGCACTGACGGCGGGGGCCGGACTGCTCGCCTCCGAGCAACTGGGGCTGGCCGAGTGGTGCTTGACGGAGACCGTCCGCTACACCGGCGAACGGCACCAGTTCAACCGGCCGGTCGGCTCCTTCCAGGCCCTCAAGCACCGGCTGGCGCGGCTCTGGCTGGAGATCGTCTCGGCCCGCGCCGCCGCACGGAACGCCGCCGACGCCCTGGCGAACCGGAGCCCCGACCGGCAGGTCGCGGTGGCCGTCGCGCAGGCCTCCTGCTCCCGGGTCGCCGTCCGGGCCGCCGAGGAGTGCGTACAGCTGCACGGCGGCATCGGCATGACCTGGGAGCACCCGGCCCACCTCTATCTGAAGCGCGCCAAGGCGGATGAGATCGCCTTCGGCACGCCGGGGCACCACCGGGACGCCCTCGCCCGGCTGGTCGATCTGGCCCCGCCGGGCGGTACGGACTGAGGCGGGGGCGCGCAGACGCGGCTGGGCGGGCTCCCTGCCCCGTCGCGGACGCCCATCGAGGGGCACCCCGGCCCGTCGAGACGTAGGCCCCACGCTGCCCGGGGCCCGATGAGACCGATGTCACGCCCTCGGGCTGTGACATGGCGCACGTGATCCGCTTCCCTCAGGGCGGGGAGTCCTGAGGGTGGTGTGACTGGTCCGGCCACAGCCCCCAACCCTCGGGCGGAGCCGCCACTCCGGCGCGCGGGCGCTCGCTCGCCCAGCCACTCGGATGCGCGCGCCCCAGCCGAGACCCGCCCTGCACCTGAATGTGGTCCGCATCACCTGACATTCACCGCCCATCTAGGGCTCAATCATCAATTCCGGCATAGGCGACAATGCATCGCAAGCATGGATTTTCTGCTGGTGGGGGCGGCTGTCCGGATTCGGAAACCTGACCGCCGGATGCCACGGTGGGACGCCTGGTCCCCCCGACGGTGTGCATCGACGGCAGAGCCCCGTCCGGCGAACATCAGCCGAACTCTGCGCCGGATCCCACCCGTTGGAGGACCTTCGGTCCGATACTCGGGGACGCCCCACCGCGGCTCCCCGACGCCCCGTCCGTGCCGCGCCGTCGTTCCTCCGGAGGTGTTCCGTGTCCCGACCCACGCGTCGTGCCGTCGTCGCGACACTGGGCGCAGCGGCTGCCGGTGGCCTCGCGGGCGCCGTACCGGCCCGGGCCACGGCCTCCGTCCCCCGGCAGGCCGGCGCTCCGGCCGAGGCCCTGCCGGTGACCGCCGAGGGCTCCGGATCCTCCCGCGTCCCCCTGCGCCGCGCCCACGCCCACAACGACTACGAGCACGAGCACCCGCTCGCCGACGCCCTCCGGCACCGCTTCACCAGCGTCGAGGCCGACGTCTGGCTCGTCGGCGGCGAGCTGCTCGTGGGACACGAGCGGGACGACCTCCACCCCGACCGCACGCTGGAGTCGCTCTACCTCGAACCGCTCCTGCGGCGGGTCACCGCCCAGCACGGTTCCGTCTACGCCGGGCACACCGCGTCCCTGCAGCTCCTCGTCGACATCAAGAACTCCGGTGCCGCCGCCTACCAGGAACTCCACCGCCGGCTGCGCCGCTACCGCTCGATCCTGAGCTCCGCCTCGGGCGGCAAGGCCCGCATCCGCGCGGTCACCCCGGTCGTCTCCGGCGACCGCGCGGTGCGCGCGCCCATGGAAGCCCAGCGCCACCGCTACGCCTTCTACGACGGGCGGCTCGACGACCTCGGTACGCGTGCCCCCGCCGCATTCCTCTCCCTCATCAGCGCCGACTGGGCCTCCACCTTCGACTGGACGGGCGAGGGCGCGATGCCCGCCGACGAGCGGGGGCAGCTCCGCGACATCGTGGACGAGGCCCACACCCACGGCCGGCGCGTCCGCTTCTGGGGAACTCCCGACGCGCCGGGGCCCGAACGTGACGCCCTGTGGCACGAACTCGTCGCCGCCGGAGTCGACCACATCAACACCGATGACCTGGCAGGACTCGAGCGGTTCCTCAGCACCTTCGACCGCGCCTGGGAGTGACGGGCAGTCATCACCCGTTCGGGGGCGCCCGAATGGCCGGGACGCGGCGGACGATAGGCCACACTTTGGGCCGATCGCGGCTCCGTCCCCGCGGCCGAGGAGGTTCGCCATGGCCATTTCGATCTCAGTGGTCCTCTTGCTCCTGATCCTGATCGTGGTGTTTCTGCGCAGCGGATCACTGCGCTTCTCGCACGCCCTGGTCTGTGTGCTGCTGGGCTTCTACCTCGCCGGTTCCAGCGTCGCGCCGACGCTGTCGGACGGCCTCGCGGCGACGGCGGACGTCGTCAGCAGCGTCCGCCCCTGACCCGTCCCCTCCGCCCTCCTGCCCTGCCCCTGCGCTTCGGCCGCCCCGTCCGCTCTCCCCGACGACGGACGACGGACGACGGGCGACGGGTAGCGAGCGATCGGTACCCGTCGCCCATCGGCCGCCGGCAGGGAGAGTGCCGCCGGTCCGCCCTGACCCGGTCCCGTGTCCCCGGCCCGCTCACCCGCGGGCGAACACCCCGATGCCCTCGGGGATCAGCCGTTCCACCCCACCGGACGGATGGTTCCGCACGGTCACCCCCGCCGCGCCCGGCTCCCGCAGCGCCAGGGTGGACGAACCGCCGCCGTCCAGGTTGATGGCGTCGTCGGACCCCAGTACCCGCATCAGCCGCGCCAGTTCGGCGATGGTCAGCCCCGGCCGGTGCTCCACCGCGCCGTCCAGGGCCAGCAACTGGACCAGTCGCCCTGCGGCGTCGGCCCCGGCGGCGGACCGGATGGCGGCGGTCCGGTCGTCCAGACCGTCCAGGGGGACCCCGTTCCGCAGGACGGGGAAGCCGCCGACCGCGAACCGGTACGGGACCGGCGCCCCGGCCGCCAGCCCGTACCGCACCCCGACCCGGTCCCCGATCCGCAGCGCGCGCAGAGCCTGCGCCCCGGCCTCCCGGCCGACCAGCACGACCGTGTCCCGTGCGACCGGTCCGCTGCCCGGCGTGCCCGCGGTACGCGCGACCCGCCCGCGCAGCACCGTCACCTCATGGGTGTCGGTGCTGCACGGCGCCGCCCGGTCGGTGTCGGTGCCGCAGACCGCGCGGACCCGGGAGACGCTGCCCCAGGCCGGGGTGAAGGCCCCCACGCCGCCGACGGGCAGGGCGTACTGGTTGAGGCCCCGCAGCCGCAGCCGGCCCACCCGGGTGGCCACCGCGCCCCGCAGGGACAGCCGGCCGAGCCGCACCCGCCGGTCGGCGCCCATGCCGAGGACGTCCTCGGTGGTCGTGCCGGGCGGCAGAGCGGGGCCGAAGCGCTGGCCGTCCGGCACAGCGGCCTTCCAGACCCGCCCCGCGGCCACCGCGGGGCCGACCGCCGCGAACGTCGGTTCCACACCCGGGTGCTGGGTCTCGGAGATGTTGAAGAAGTCGCCGTTGACCGCACCCACCGCGCCGCGCCCGTCCGCCAGGTGCGACAGCGCAGCGCGGGCCCCCACGGCGCCGGGGTGCAGCAGATCCAGGGACACCCGGCGGTCCCGCAGATCGACGGTGAGCAGATGGCCGCGCGCCGTGCCCTGGGAGCCCGCGACGGAGAACTCCCGGTAGGTCACACCGGACGCCACCCGCATCACCGGGCCGTACCGGGGCGCGGCGGAGGTCCCCGCGGCGGCGGGCGAACCCGAAAGGCCCGGGGCGACCAGTGCGCCCCAGGCGATCAGTACCGTCAGTGCTGTGCGTAACCGGCTGCCGTGTTGCGTCACAGTGCCCCCTGAGGTCGCTCCAACTGTCCCACGAAGCAGGGAATATGGCGCCTGTCGGACATGCGCCCGAAGAGGGACGGCCGGGAAGCGGTGACCGGGGCCGCGGAGATGTTCGGCCGGTACTCCAGTCGTGGACCGTGATCACGCCGGCGGGGCTTCCGGTACGGGAACGGGTCGCTATCGGATCGAGTGAGGCGGTCGCCCGCCGGCACGCTGCCCTCATGGATCACACAGAAGAACCGCTCATCGGAGGACGGGCCGGCGTGGGCCGGACGACGGTGAGGTGGGAGGTCTCGGCGCTGCTGCGCCGCGGAGGTCTCTCATGCGATCACCGAAGGTGACTTCATGGGGCAGGGGCATCCGGCATCCGAGGGGGATCCTCGTGCGGGGACCGGCGCGCCCTCATGATCCACGGCGCTCTACGCTGCTGCCGACCGACCGCGGAGTCGGGACGCACGCGACCGGGCCTGCGTTCCGGCGCCTTCGCGCCATCCGCCATCCGCCAGACGATGGGAAGTGCACGATGAATGACATTCACGGAATCGCCGGGGTCCCCATGAGGTGGGTCGGACCGCTGAAGATTACGGGAAACATCGCGACCATGGAGACCGAAGTCCCGCTCGCCACCTATGAGTCACCGCTGTGGCCTTCCGTGGGGCGCGGCGCAAAGATATCCCGGCAGACCGAGCGCGGTATCGTCGCCACCCTCGTCGACGAACGGATGACCCGCTCGGTGCTCGTCGAAGCCGTAGACGCGCAGACCGCGTACGCAGCCGCGCGCCGGCTCGACGCGCAGTTCGACGACTTGGGCAAGGTCGTGCGCGCCTGCAGCGGATTCGCCGAACTGGTCGGCATCCGGCACGAGATCACCGCCAATCTGTTGTTCATCCGGTTCGAGTTCACCACCGGCGACGCGTCCGGGCACAACATGGCGACGCTCGCGGCCGACGCGCTCTTGGAGTACATCCTCCACAACATTCCAGGAGTGTCCTACGGATCGATCTCCGGAAACTACTGCACCGACAAGAAGGCGA
Organism: Streptomyces sp. NPDC002055; assembly: GCF_040296705.1. Classification (NCBI taxonomy): domain Bacteria; kingdom Bacillati; phylum Actinomycetota; class Actinomycetes; order Kitasatosporales; family Streptomycetaceae; genus Streptomyces; species Streptomyces sp. NPDC002055. The sequence continues at coordinate 84,011 of NZ_JBEOXS010000021.1, read as the reverse complement.
CCGCCGTCAACGGAATCCTGGGCCGTGGAAAGAACGTGGTAACCGAACTGCTCGTACCGCGCTCCGTGGTGACCGACATGCTGCACACCACGGCCGCCAGGATAGCCGAGCTGAATGTGCGCAAGAATCTGATCGGAACGCTGCTCGCCGGAGGAATACGCTCGGCCAACTCGCACTACGCGAACATGCTGCTCGCCTTCTACCTCGCCACCGGCCAGGACGCGGCGAATATCGTCGAAGGCTCACAGGGCGTGACCGTAGTCGAAGACCGGGACGGTGACCTCTACTTCTCGTGCACGTTGCCGAACCTGATCGTGGGCACGGTCGGCAACGGCAAGGATCTGGACTTCGTCGAGGCCAATCTGACGCGGCTCGGCTGCCGGGCCGAGCGCGAGCCGGGAGAGAACGCACGCCGGCTCGCCGTCATCGCGGCAGCCACGGTGCTGTGCGGCGAACTCTCCACCCTGGCGGCGCTGACGAACCCGGGCGAACTCATGCGCGCGCACATGCACCTGGAACGCAAACAAGGTTAGTGCTCCAGCCGCCCGGCCAAACCGCTGGCCGGACAGCGACGTACTGCTGGAGTACTAGGTGGTCGGCTCCTGGACCAGCCGGGACCGGATCAGGAACCGCACACCTTCCGGCGCTTCGAGGGAGAAGCCGCTGCCGCGCCCCGGCACCACATCGACGATGAGCCGGGTGTGGCTCCAGCGCTCGTACTGGCTGGACGACATCCAGAACGACACCGGCTCGGCCACCCCGTCGACCGCCAGGTCGGCGAGCAGCACATCGGAGGCGCCGGTGCGGAACTCGCCGGCCGGGTAGCACATGGGGGCGCTGCCGTCACAGCAGCCGCCGGACTGGTGGAACATCAGCGGCCCGTGCGTCGCCCGCAACTGTCGCAACAGGACGGCGGCAGCCGGAGTGAGCTCCACGGCCGGGGCTCTGTGGTGGGCCGATGGTGAGATTCCGGGAGGCGCGGCTACCGGTGGGGCGGACTCCCGTACGGCGGGTGCTGCCGCAGGGGAGGCGAGGGGCTGGTGAGGTGCTGGGGAGGATGGTTCAGGGCTCCCCGCCGATTCACGCATCGTCACTCCTCCGACCTGCTGGGATGCCTGTCGACTCGGGCCCGCGACCGCTGCGGGCGGACCCGCCGCGCGGTCTCCGTGCGGCCCGGGCGCCGTCCGCCGGGAGCCTAGCCCACGGACTCGGACAACCCAGAGAACCACAGGGCGCGTTGCGGACACGTTGCGTTCGGCCCGTTCGGCCCGTTCGGTCTGCGGCCGGAGCGGTCCGGGGCTCAGCGGGCGTGCCCGCCCGACGTTCCGGCAGCAGCGCCGCCACGTCTCCGGCCGTCGATCGAGTCCGCGCGACGCCACGCTGAAGCAGTCAAAGAACGACAGTGGGCACTACTTTCTGTCATTGAGTGTGACTGTGCGTGTGTGCCGGGTAGGCGCCCGCTGCCTCGGTCCGACTGCCGGTACGGGGCCGCCGCAAGGGAGGGCCGGTCCCTTGGGCGCGACAGAACCCGGCCCGGAGGAGTCGAGTGTCCGAACAGAACACGGTCGAGGTCGAGACCGCCCACGGCAGGGTCTCGGGACTGGTGGCGGATGGCACCGCCCGCTTCCTCGGCATCCCCTACGCCGCCGCACCCGCAGGCGACTTGCTCTTCGCCGCGCCCGTGCCGCCGGAGCCGTGGGCGGGCGTACGCGCCGCCCACACGTTCGGCGCCACGGCGCCCAAACCGCCGTTGGGCGGCCGGCTGGGAGAGATCGTCTCCGACCCGGACGTGGAGGGCGAGGAGTGGCTGAACCTGAATGTCTGGACGCCCGACCCCGCAGCGTCCGGCCTGCCGGTTCTGGTGTGGATCCACGGCGGCGGGTTCACCACCGGCTCCTCGGCCGTGCCCAGCTATGACGGTGCCACCTTCGCCCGTGACGGCCTGGTGTGCGTGAGCTTCAATTACCGGCTCGGGGTCTACGGCTTCGGCTGTCTTCCCGACGCGCCCGCACCGGCCAACCGGGGCCTGCTCGATCAGATCGCCGCTCTGAACTGGGTGCGCGAGAACATCGCCCACTTCGGCGGCGACCCGGACAACGTCACCGTGGCCGGGGAGTCCGCCGGTGCGATGAGCATCCTCGCGCTGCTCTCCCGCGACGACGGCCTGTTCCACAAGGCCATCGTGCAGAGCGGCACCGCCCACCTCGGCCAGACCCCCGCCGACGCGGGCAAGGTCCTCAAGGCAGTCGCCGACGAACTCGGTGTAGAAAGCACCGCCGAGGCCCTGGCCGGAGTCGACACCGAGGAGTTGCTCAAGGCACAGGGCACGGTCAGCGCCGACATCAGCCAGACCCCGGACGCCGACAAGTACGGCGCGAGCACCATGGCGTCCTGCGGACTGTCCTTCATGCCCGTCGTCGACGGCGACGTGCTGCCCCGGCGTCCCATCGACGCGATCGCCGACGGCGCGGGGAGCGGCATCCCGCTGCTGATGGGGACCACCACCGAGGAATTCCGCCTCTTCGTCGTCACCACCATCCTGGTGGGCTGGAACCTTCCCGCCCTGTACGACAAACACCTGAAGGCCTACAGCGTTCCCGACGGCTCATGGGCCGAATACAAGAAGGGCGACACCAACGCCTACCCGCGGGACGCCGCCACTGGCGTGGCGTGCGCGCTCCTGAGCGACCGCATGTTCCGTATCCCCACCTACCGCGTCGCCGAGGCCCGCGCCGCCATCCCCGACGCCGCCCGCACCCACCTGTACGAATTCGGCTGGCGATCCCCGGTCACCCCCAACAACCTGCAGGTCAAGATCGGCGCCTGCCACAGTGTCGACCTGCCCTTCGCCTGGGACACCGTCGCCCTGGCCGACAGCAAGAAGCTCACCGGCCCCAATCCGCCGCAGGCCTTGGCCACCGCCCTTCACCGGACCTGGGCCGACTTCGCCAAGACCGGACAGGCTTCCTGGGCCGCCTACGACACCACCGACCGCCCCGTCATGACCTACGCCCGCAACAACAACGCCACCACCCATCAGGTGGTCGAAGACCCCCGCCGGAGCGAACGCACGTGGTGGGACGGTCACCCCGCCACCAGCTGACCACCGGCGAAGCGAGCGTGGCCCCGCCGACGGTGGGGCCACGGCCCGGTGCGGCAGCCGCCGCGTCAGCGCCCCCCGTCAGCGCCCCACGTCAGCCACCGCGCCGGTCATCCGGCGCAGGATCTCCCGCAGATTGGCCGCCGACGTCCCGAAGTTGAGACGGACGAAGCCCTCGCCGGCCGGCCCGAAGGCGGAACCGTCGTTGAGCAGCACCCGGGCTTCCTCGAGGAAGAAGGGGCCCGGGTCGCGGTCCAGGCCGAGGGGGCGGCAGTCCAGCCAGGCGAGGAACGTGGCGTCCGGGGCACGGAACTCCACACCGGGCGGCAGCTCCTTGCGGAGCACCGCGATGTTCTCGGCCAGGGCGCGCCGGAGTCCGTCGAGCCAGGCGTCGCCCTGCTGCCAGGCGGCCAGCGTGGCCGCCACACCGAAGGTGTTCGGTTCGCCGTACAGACGCGACGGGCGGGACAGCGCCTCCCGTACCCGGCGCGGGCCGAGGTGCGCCACCGCGCACCGCACGCCCGGCACGTTGAACGCCTTGGTGGCCGAGGTCAGCGTCACGGTGCGGGCGGCGGCTTCCGGACCGATCGAGCCGAAGGGGATGTGCCGGTGCGGCGCGTGCACCAGATCCGCGTGGATCTCGTCGGCGACGACCAGCAGATCGTGCCGTTCGGCCAGCTCCGCCAGCACCGTCAACTCCTCTCGGCGCAGCGCCCGCCCGGTCGGGTTGTGCGGGTTGACCAGGATGAGGACCGGGCACGTGCTCCGCGCCAGCTCGGTGTCGAGCCGTTCCGGGTCGAAGGTCCAGCTGTCGGCGTCCGCGGTGTACGGAACGGGCAGGACGCGACGGCCCATCTCGGCGAGGGTCTGCAGGAACGGCGGATAGGTCGGGGTGTGCACCGCCACGCTGTCACCGGGCTCGGTGGCCACCGACAGCACCGCCTGTACCGCCTGGTTGATGTCGGCGAACTCCTTGACGTGGGCGGGATCGACCGCGAAGCCGTGGCGGCCGAGCATGCGCTCGGCGAAGGCGGTGCGCAGCGGCATGCCGTCCGGCCCGCTGTCCCAGGCCGGGTAGCCGAGGTCCTCGTCCACGCACCGCAGCAGCGCCTCCCGTATCGGCGGCGCCGGCGGAAAGTCCATCTCCGCGATCCAGGCCGGCAGCACATCCGCCGCGGCCCGGCGCCACTTGACTCCGGGACGCTGGGACAGGGCTCGGATGTCGACATCATCGAACATGGAGGGCCTCTCGTACGGCGGGCGGCGGGCGGCGGGCGGCGGGAGTCGGCAGAGCTCGGTGGTCATCGAGCGGTGGGCGTTGGGTGCGGGCGGCTCGGGACTCATCCTGCCCTCGGCCCCTTCGACCTGACCATGCCCCCGGCTCGGGCCCTGGTACCTCCTCCGGCATGGCTGTGCCCTGGCCGTGGGCCCCGGACGCCTGCCCCGGGCCCACCCGTGCGTCAAGGCTCTCGCCATCCACGGATCGATGCGCGGCCCTCGTCCTGCTGCGTCATGCGGAAGGGCTGTAATAGCCGTACGAAGAAAGCTCGTTGGGTCGATCATGGCGTCATGAGAGATCCCGCCCCAGCCCGTGAACTGAAAGTCGTCGACACCGCCTCCCTGCTGGCCTTGGAGAAGGAGGCGCAGGCCCTCGGGCTGAGTCAGGGCCTGAAGCCGGAGTGGGTGGCTGCCCATGCCGCGCCTGCGGGCGTGCACTATCTGTGCCCGGCGATCCGGCACAGCCTGCGGCACCGGCCCGAGCTCCCGCAGCACCTGCGCTGTGAGCTGCTGATCCAACTGCGCTCAGGGGAAAGGGCGATGAGCCTGCTGGATGTCCTGCCGGACACCTTCGCGCCGCTGCCTCGTGCCGGAACGCGCGAGGAGGCCGAGCGCTTCGTGCGGCTGTGGGAGAGCGCGTCATCGGTCCGGGAAGGGGAGGAGCGCTGGGCGGACGGGTCGGTGCGGCCTCACCCCTCCGCCTGAGCCCATATGGTGCGCAGGCCGGGTTCTCCCGCCTCGGAGAGGTGTATTCCGGCTTCACTCCGGCGCTCGGATTCCGCGGGGTGCCGGACAGGCCGTTCTCCTCCCGGAGCGCCGTCCGCGACGTGCCGCCCCTCAGGGCGCCAGGACCGCGGCCGCCACGTGGTCACGGAACCAGCGGTGCCCCGGATCGGCCGCGTTGCGGGGGTGCCAGGCCATGCCGAGTTCGAGGGGCGCCAGGTCGAGGGGGATGGGGAAGGTGCGCAGTCCCAGGGCGGAGATGGTGTCCGGGAGCCAGTCGGCCAGGGTGAGCGCCACGAGGTCGGTGTCCCGGGCGAGCATCATCGCGCTCGTATGGCCGGGTACGACCACCGGTAGTCGGCGCCGCAGCCCGAGATCCGCGAGTGCGCTGTCGATGGGCCCGAGGCGTTTGCCGAGCCGGGAGATGCCGATGTGGTCGGCCGCGGCGAAACGGCGGGCGTCGATCCGCCCGCGGAAGAGAGGGTGACCGCTGCGGGCCACGCCGACCAGTGACATCTCGACCAGCGCCCGGGTCCGGATCTCCGGGTCCAGATGGCCGAGAACGCCCAGCTCGACGTCGATTTCCCCCTGCCGCAGCGCGGGACCGCCCTCCAGGGCCTCCGGCAGGAAGACCACGTCCACGTGCGGCGCCTCCTCGTGGATCCGCTCGGTCAAGGTCCCGGCCAGCCCCGCCAGGAGCAGGTCGCCCGCCTGCACCGTGAACGTGCGCCGGAGATGCACGGCCTCGAAACCGGCCCCGGGCCGCAGTACGTTGTCGCAGCCGCGCAGCAACGCGCCCACCTCCGCCCGGAGTTCCACAGCCCGGGGGGTCGGGACCATGCCCTGCCCTGCTCGCACCAGCAGCGGGTCACCGACGGCGCGACGGAGCCGGGCCAGTGTACGGCTGACCGCGGCGGGTGACGTGCCGAGCCGCTCCGCGGCGCGGGTCACGCTGTTCTCCTGGAGCAGGGCGTCCAGGGTTCGCAGCAGGTTGAGATCCATGGACACTCCTGAACTGCAGTTTTCCGCCTGAGTCAATGATGGATTGCCCATCCTTGCATTGCTGTGCAATCCGCTCGGACCGAGAGTGGGCACGTCCGCGACCGCGCGACAAAACCACTGAGTGTTCGAGGAGTTCACCGTGCAGCAATCCCCCCGTGCCGGCCGAGAGGGCGACGTCCTGGCCGTGGTCAGCCAGAGCGGGCCGACGGTCTCGTTCTTCGACGCCGCCTCCGACCGGCACCTCGGCTCGGTGGACGTGCCCGCCGAGCCCCACGAGTTGTGCTTCGACCCGACACAGCGGCTCCTGTGGTGCACGACGGCGTACCACTCGGGCTACTACCACGCGAACAGCGGCCGGCGGACCGAACTGACGGCCATCGATCCCGACACGCGCCGCATCGTCGAGGTCGTCGACCTCGCCCCGGAACACGGGCCGCACGGGCTGGCGCTGGACACGGCACGCCGTCGTCTCTACGTCAGCGTGGAGGGCTCGACGGACCGGTCCGGCGGCGTCGTGGTGCTCGACACGGAGACGCGCCGGCCCCTGGGCAGGATCGACACCGACGCGCCCGGCCCGCACTGGTTCGCCATCGATCCGGCGGGCAGGACGGGTTACGCCACCAACAAGGAGGCGCCGTTCGTATCAGTCGTCGACCTCGAGCGGGGAACCCTCACCGCGAAGGTCGCGGTGCCGGGCAGCGAAGGACTCGCCGTCTCCGCCGACGGCACCCACGCCTTCGTCGCCGCGCCCTATGCCGGATCCTTCTCCGCCACCACCGGCGAGGGGCCCGCCACGGGAATCCGGGTCATCGACGCCCGGACGGCCTCCGTCGCCGGCACCCTGCCCACGGAGGGCCTCGTCATGCCGGTGCACCTGACCTCCACGGGGAAGGTGCTCGCGGGCGAGACGCGCATGGTGTCCGACCCGGCGTCCCCGCTCGGACGCCACGCGCCGGGACACCTCACGGTGTTCTCCGCCGACACCCGCGAACGGCTGGGTTCGATCGAGGTGGGGCACCTCCCGCTGACCATCACGTCATCGCCCGACGGCCGGCTCGCCTACGTGTCCTGCGTCGTCTCGTCCACCGTCGACATCATCGACCTGGAGTCCCTGCAGGGGCTGGCGCGCCTGGACATCGCCCGGCGCGGTGAGCCCGGCGCCCACGGCCTCGCCTACATCCCCCGCCCGGCATGACCTCGTGAGGACGCCGGTGCCGTGCCGTCGGCAGGTGATCCGGCGGCACGGGCCCGGGTGGCGGAACAGCAATGCGGCCGGCCGGTTCCGCTCCGGCCCTGGAGGCCGACTACTTGGCTGCCCAGAGGCCCAGCCGATTCGTGCCGCCGTCCGCCGCCCGCTGCAGCGCATCCGGCGAACCGAGCAGGTCGTGCGGCAGGTAGCCGGAGCGGACCCCCAGGTCCCACCCGTGGACCTGGACCGCGAGGGCGGCCAGGGCCAGGGCGCCGACCGGCAGCAGGGTCCTGGGGCCGGGATCGGCTCCCACGCCCTCCCCGTGCTGGACGAGCCGGGTCACGAGCGCTTGCTCGAAGGCGTGCTGATCGTCGTCGAGGAGTTCACGCAGCAGTCGCTGGTCCGCTGTCAGCGGGCCCGCTGCGTCCAACCCACGGACCGCCGCGGCGCGCTCGTCGGCGTCCGGCATGCGCAGGGTCACGGTGGGCCAGTCGCGGGGCAGGTGCCCGGCCGCCTCGGTCACGTACCCGCACAGGGCGTCCATTGCCGCGAGGTCCGCCGGCGCGGACGCCGAGGTCAGCTTCGAGTACGGCACCCCGTCGCGGATCGCCGGCGCGTAGTCGTCCCGCAGCAGCAGACCGATCACCCGCTGCCAGTCCCACACCAGGCCGCTGACCAGGCACAGCTCGAACGCGTCGAGCCAGGTCCTGGCCGTGGGAGCCTGCTCGACGACGTGACCGAAGGCGATGTCCTCGCTGCTGAGCGACTCGCCGACGAGCGGGAGGGCGATCTCCTGATCGCCGTCGGGGAAGCAGCCGACGCTCAGCACCCCCAAGGAACACTCCGCCGCCGTCCGCAACGCGGAGTGTGACGTCGCGTCGAGTGCGGAGTGCGCGGCGGAGCCGGCGGCGACGTGGTCGAGGAGCTCGTCGCGCATCTCCTCGAGCTTCCGGAGCGACAGGGAGTCGTAGCGCATCCTGTGCCACCGCCCCCACGCCCGTCCGCTGATGTCGTCGAGCGCCTGGGCCATGCGCTCCCCACTGACCTCATGGCACGTCACTTCCTGCATAACTGCTGTCCCCTCGTGATCTTTCAGCGCGGAAGCGGCACGCTATCAGCGGACTCGGACACCGCCCCGGGCCATGCCGCGGGCGCCGATCGGCCCTGGGGGGGGGAAGTCGCATGGGAGCGCCGGTACCGGAGACACGTCCCCGGCGTCGACTCCGGCTGACGCAGCGTGCACCGGGCCCGGGCGCGGCTGTCCGACGGAGTCGGGGCTACCGCACGGCGCTGCCCCTGAGGGCGACGGTGGACGGCTCCCGGCCGGAGTCGGAGAACTCCCAGGCAGCGATGGTGGCGCTCTTCGGAACGCGGTAGGCGAGCACCATCGCCTTCTCGGCGCCGGGCCGCAGACGCTCGTCGCACTGCGGGTTCCCCGGAATCTCGTCCAAGTCGCCGATGACGTCGTAACGTCGGCCCTGGTCGTCGACCAGGCTGTCGGCGATGCGCGGCGGGCACGTCAGCCTCAGACCGGCCTTCGTGCCGTTGTGGGCGACGATCTCCAGGGCCACGTACCGGGCTCCGGCACCCGGTCTCTTCGTGCCTCCGGCGACAGCGATCGCGTCGACCTCATGCACATTGCGGACCTTGACGGTCAGGCTGCCGTTGCGCGCGTTCTCGCCGACCTCGTACCGGTCGGACGAACCGGGAGCGGAGTGCGCGCCCGCTCCTCCGGAAGCGCGGGCGTCCCCGGGAGTGGCCTTGGCGTCGGGTGCGGCGGTCCGGGACGGGCCGGTGCAGGCGGTGAGCAGGAGGGCGGCGGCGCCGAGACCTGCGGTCGCGGTGGTCGTGCGGGTGTTCATGGGTCCCCCGGGGTGCTGTTGGTCGCATTCCTCCTGTCGTACATGTGGTGGGGCCGCTCGGCTTCCCATGACAGTCGGTGCTGCGGGCTCAAACTAGAACAACAGCACCCGCAGGGGACACGCCTTTCCCGTCACACACGGCAGGAAGGAAACCGGCCAGGAGCGCAGTCGCCCAACTCCGGGCGCTGTGGCGCGAGCTGCCGCGGGGCGTGGGCGACGTCGTGACCGAGCCGGATCCGAGCCGGCCTCCCCTGGGACGGGCCGGCGCCCCCGCAGGGCCCGCCCCGGTCGGCCCCTGCGGTGTGCGACGCCCGTCAGCCCGTGCGCGGTACGACGTTGACCAGGCCGGGCGGGCGGACGACCACCCGGCCCACCTCCGTGCCGCCCAGGGCCTCCGCCACCTTCTGCGAGGCCAGGGCCAGCGAGCGCAGCGCGTCCTCGCCGATGGTGGGAGTGACCTCCAGGCGGTCGCGGACCTTGCCCGCGACCTGCACCACGCAGGTCACCGTCTGCTGCGCGACGAGGCCGGGGTCGGCCTCCGGCCAGCCGTACTCGATCACCGAGGCCTCGCGGCCCAGGCGCTCCCAGGCCTCCTCCGCGGTGAACGGAGCGAAGCAGGACAGCATGCGGGCGAGGGCCTCGGCGCCCTCGCGCACGGCGGGGTCGGCCGCCCCGGGCCCGACGTCGATGGCCTTGCGCAACGCGCTCGTCAGCTCCATCAGGCGGGCAACGGCCACGTTGAAGCGGTTGCGCTCCATGAGCCGCGTGGTCTCGTCCACCAGCCGGTGCACCCGGGTGCGGACCTCCGCATCGCCCGGCCCGGCCGTCTGCCGGGCCGCGGGCGCGAGGTCGCCGCAGAGCCGCCACACCCGGGCCAGCCACTTCACCGAACCGGTCGGGGAGACGTCGGCCCAGTCGATGTCGTCCTCGGGCGGGCCGGCGAACAGCATGGTGACCCGCACGGCGTCCGGCCCGTGGCGGGCGATCTGGTCCTGGAGGTCGACCAGGTTGCCCAGGCTCTTGCTCATCGCCTTGCCATCCATGATCACTTGACCCTGGTTGGTCAGCCGGGTGAACGGTTCGACGAAGGGCACCAGCCCCAGGTCGTGGAGGACCTTGGTGATGAACCGGGCGTACATCAGGTGCCCGGTGGCGTGCTCCTTGCCGCCGACGTACTCGTCGACCGGCAGCCACCGCCGCACCCCCTCCGGGTCGAACGGCCCGTCGGCGTACTCCGGGTTCGGGTAGCGGAGGAAATACCAGGAGGAGTCGACGAACGTGTCCATGGTGTCGGTGTCCCGCTCCGCGTCCCCGCCGCAGGCCGGACACGGCACGCGCTTCCACTCGGTGGCGCTGCCCAGTGGCGACGCTCCGCTCTCCGGGCGGAGCTCGTACCCGGTCTCCGGCAGCCGCACCGGCAACTGGTCGTCCGGCACCGGTACTTCACCGCAGGCGGAGCAGTGGATGACCGGGATCGGCGTGCCCCAGTAGCGCTGCCGGGACAGCAGCCAGTCGCGCAGCCGGTAGTTCACCGCCCTTTCGCCCGCACCGCGCTCGGCCAGCTCTGCAGTGACTGCGGCGATGGCGTCCTGCTTGCCGAGGCCGTCGAAGGCACCGGAATTGACCAGCGTGCCGTCCCCAGTGGTGGCAATGCCGGTCTCGACGGGGTGCGGCTCGCCGGTTTCCACGACCACGGTCACCGGGAGGCCCATCACCGTGGCGAAATCCAGGTCCCGCTGGTCGTGCGCCGGCACCGCCATGACCGCGCCGGTGCCGTAGCCGGCCAGCACGTAGTCGGCGGCGTAGACCGGGATCCTCGCGCCGTTGACGGGATTCACCGCCCAGCGGTTCAGCGCGACGCCGGTCTTGGGGCGGTCCGCGGCCAGCCGCTCGACCTCGCTCCGCGTGCGGACCTCCCGCAGGTACGCGTCGAACTCGGCCCGCTGCTCGGGCGCGCACACCTCCGCCGCGAGCGGGGAGTCCGCCGCGACCACGAAGAACGTGGCGCCGTACAGGGTGTCCGGGCGGGTGGTGAACACCCGCACCGGTTCCTCGCGGCCCTCGACCGCGAAGTCCACGTACGCCCCTTCGGAGCGGCCGATCCAGTTGCGCTGCATGGCCAGGATCTCCTCCGGCCACGTGCCGTCGAGTTCGGCCATGTCATCCAGCAGCCGCTGCGCGTACTGCGTGGTGCGGAAGAACCACTGGGTCAGCTCACGCGGGACGACATCGGTTCCGCACCGCTCGCACGTCCCCTGGAGCACCTGCTCGTTGGCGAGCACGGTCTTGTCGACCGGGCACCAGTTGACGCCCGCGGACTTGCGGTAGGCGAGTCCCTTCTCCCACAGGCGCAGGAACAGCCACTGGTTCCAGCGGTAGTACTCGGGGTCCGATGTGTGCAGCCGAGTACGCCAGTCGAAGGAGACCCCCAGCCGACGGAACGATTCCGCCTGGACATCGATATTGCCGTAGGTCCAGTCCCGTGGGTCCAGATTGCGCTTCAGTGCGGCGTTCTCCGCCGGCAGCCCGAAGGAATCCCAGCCGATCGGGTTCAGAACGTTGTCGCCGCGCAGTCGGGCGAACCGGGCGGCGGCATCGCTGATCGAGTACACCTCGGCGTGCCCCATGTGCAGGTCACCGGAGGGATACGGGTACATGCTGACCAATAAGGAGCGCCGCCGCCCGTCCTCCTCGCCGACGGTGAGGCTCCGCGCCTCGAACACCCGCCGTTCCTCCCACACCCGGATCCATCTGTCGATCACCGAGTGCGGGTCGTATCCGTCCTGGCCGAAGGTCTCTTGCGCAGGCATTTCCACCTCATCAGGGAAGAGCGGATGAGCAGGGAACCGGCACGTGGGCGCGATGCGGAATGCGAGCCGGACCGGGCCCGACAACGCGGGAATTGACGCCATCGCGTACTGCGCCGTGTCATCCCTGGCGATTTCCGTCGACCCTATCGTCTCGAAGTGCCTGACACAGAAATTTTGTTGACGGTTCCGTATGCATCCGAGGCCCTATGCGCACGATGCCTTGGGCCAATAGTCGACTCTGATTGTTCAGTGGGCAACCACAGAAGGGCGTCCATATCCTCGACGTACGGCATTGTGCAGGGCGCCGGCAGGGCCTCGCATGGCCGGCGGCTTCAGCTCGTTCGGGTCGGCGCCCACGGGGTGAGGGCTCGGAAACGTGGCGTTCACGCCGCGTGATCTTTCGAGGAAACAAGCGGTTTCCAGCCTGTGCGGTCATGGAATCGCAGCCGCATACGTGCGCGGACACCGCTCCCCGGTGGGTGCGGTCGTCATCGCCTTCGTCCTCACGCCGCTGATGGCGATCGTCACCAAGGGCCGGTACTACCTGCGCCGCACCGACGACGGCATCGCCGAGCCACTGCTCGACGCGGACGGCAACCCCAGGCGGTCACCCTCGACTGCCACGTCTGCCACCTGCCCTACGAGCGGCCCGACGTGACCGCGTGCGTCACCCACGACTCCGTCGTCTGCTCCCTGTGCCTGAGCACCGACACGGCGGGGACCACGTCCTGCCGGCACAGCCGCCGGCCGCCTGAGGCCCGCCCCGCCCGAAGGGAAGGCGCTTGACGCGCGGAAGCGCAGGTCAAGCGCCTTCTTTCCGGTTCCTGGAAGAAGCCGGGCTTCTTCGGCAGCGTCCCATCCACCTGCGGCGTGCGACTCGGGACGGGGAGCAGGTACGGAACAGGTAGTGATCCACGTAGTTCTCCCCTGCCCGGGACCCGCACGGTGCCGCGAGAGTGAGGGAACTGCCGCCTCCGGTCCCTGAGCAGGCGACCGCCGGGAGCCGGACACCCGGACACCCGGACACAGGGCCGTCGCGTGGACGGCTCAGGTGAGGTGGCAGACCGCGTCAGTGCCCAGGGAGGTGCGGGGAATTGGTGGAGTCACGCCGGAGCGGTGCAGGCGTCCGTGCCCCGCGGTGCCGGGGCGTGCGTTGAGCGTGACGTCAGGTCCGTCCATCGGCCGGCCCCGGGCCGCTGTCGAGACGGTCACGCTCCATGTCAGCGCACGGGGGATCGGCGGCGGCCTGTACGAGGTTGTGCTCCAGGCGTTCCAGGGTGTGCAGAGCCGCGGTGCGCTCGTCGGCGGAGAGATCCGCGGCCACCAGGTCCTCGAGCCGGCCCCAGCTCTGCTCGACCTCACGGCGCAGGGCATGGCTGGCGGCGGTGGGTTCGATGAGTGACGCGCGCTTGTCGGCGGGTGAGGGGCGGCGGCGGACGAAGCCGGCCTGCTCCAGGCGCCGGACGGTACGCGTCATGGTGGCGGCGTCGGAGTCCATCAGGCGCACCAGGTCCGTCTGCCGCTGTGCGCCGAGTTCCCACAGGTGCATCATGACCAGCTCCTGGCCCGGATGGAGGCCGATGCGGCGCAGGAGCTGTCCCGCGAACATGCGGTGCAGTCGGGCCAGGCGGAAGATCGCGTGGCTGATCGGACCGCTGCCGGCCGCGCCCGGTACGGGGACGGTGGCCTCCTGCCCCGGTCCCGTGGAACCCCACCCGGCCTCCGGTGTGGACTGCGTCATCTCTTCCTCGCTTTCCTGCCTGAACAACCCGAGTCTACGCGCCCGGCATGCCTCCTCAGGGGGTCCATCGGGCCTCCGCTGGAACATGACTGCGTGGCGGATGTGGCGTGCTTCACAGTCGACCTCGGGAATGGCTGCAGGGGATTTACCTGTTCGGACAGGTGATTTACTTGTTCGAACAGGCATCTGCCGCTGCGGGCGGCGGAGCGCCTGAGCCGCAGAGCGTCACTTATCCAGAGGAAGAGATCATGACCACTGCTTTCGATCCCATCGTCCTGGGCGGCAAGCGCCTGACCAGCCGCGTCGTCATGGCTCCGATGACCCGCAGCCGTGCGTTCGGTCCCGGCGCCGAGCCGACGGAGCTGATGGCGACGTACTACGCGCAGCGCGCCAGCGCAGGGCTGCTCGTCACGGAGGGCATCCAGCCCTCGCCGGTCGGTCAGGGCTACCCCGACACCCCCGGCCTGCACACGCCCGGACAGGTCCGGGCGTGGCGGACGGTGACCGACGCCGTGCACCGCGAAGGCGGTGCGATCTTCGCCCAGCTGATGCACACCGGCCGGATCGGCCACCCCGGCCTGCTGCCCGAGGGCCTGGCGCCGGTCGCGCCGTCGCCGGTGGCCGCCAAAGGCCAGGTGTACACCCATCAGGGCCCGAAGGAGTTCGTGACGCCGGAGGAGCTGACCGAGGCGGAGATCCGGCAGACCATCGCCGACTTCGCCGACGCGGCCCGCAACGCGATCGAGGCCGGCTTCGACGGCGTGGAACTCCACGGCGCCAACGGCTACCTGATCCACCAGTTCCTGGCGCCCAACACCAACCTGCGCACCGACGCCTGGGGCGCCGGCACCGAGGGCCGGATCCGGTTCGCGGTGGAGGTCGTCACGGCCGTGGTCGAGGCGATCGGCGCCCACCGGGTGGGCCTGCGGATCTCGCCCGGCAACGCCTACAACGACATCACCGAGGACGACCCGACCGAGGTCTACGCGGCGCTGCTGGACCGGCTCGCCACCCTGGACCTGGCCTATCTGCACCTGATGGAGGGCCCGGACCGCTCCCTGACCGCGCGGCTGCGCAAGGCCTGGCCCGGCACGTTCGTCCTCAACCCGTTCACCTACCCGGACGCCACCGGTCCGGACGCGCTGAAGCTGGTCGAGGACGGCAGCGCGGACATGGTCGCCTACGGGGCGCTGTTCCTGGCCAACCCCGACCTCCCGGCCCGCCTGGCCGCCGGTGGCCCGTTCAACACCCCGGACAAGGCCACCTTCTACGGCGGCGACCACCGCGGTTACACCGACTACCCCACCCTCACCGCCTGACCGGGGGTCCCACCCCTTCGGGAGTTCTGATGTCCACAGCGATCACCTTTTCCGCATACGGTGCCCCCGACGTGCTGCAGCTGTCAGCGGTCGCCACACCGGAACCGGGCCCGGGCCAGGTCCGGATCCGGGTGAGGGCAGCCTCCGTGAACCCTCTCGACATGAAGATCCGCTCCGGCCTGATGGCCGGCAAGGTCCCCGCGCACTTCCCCGTGACCCCCGGCCTGGACGCGGCCGGTGTCGTCGACGCGGTCGGCGAGGGCGCCGAGGCGGCCGTCGGGGACGAGGTCCTCGGTGCCACGGCCGGCGGCAGTTACAGCGAATACGCCCTGCTCGACCGGGCGGTGGCCAAGCCCGCGGCCCTGTCCTGGGAGGTCGCCGCCGCACTGGTCACCGTGGGCCGGACCGCGTTCCGTGTCCTCGGGGAGATGGGTGTGCAGGCGGGTGGGACCCTCCTGATCCACGGCGCCGCCGGCAGCGTGGGCGCCATCGCCGTGCAGCTGGCCGTGGCCCGCGGCATCACCGTCATCGGCACGGTCGGCGAGCACGACGTCGAACGCCTCACCGCGCTCGGAGCCACCGCGGTCCGCTACGGCGACGGCTGGACGGAGCGCGTGCGGGCCGCCGCTCCCCAGGGAGTCGACGCCGTCCTCGACGCCTCCGGCGCCGGGGTGCTCGCCGACTCCGTCGCCCTGACCGGGGACAGCGCGCGCGTCCTCACCATCGCCGACCTGTCCGCCGCGCAGCACGGCGTCCGCTTCAGCGCGGGCGCTGCCGACCAGGCCGGGGACCCCCTGCCGGAGCTGGTGCGGATGGCTGCCGACGGCACGCTCACGGTGCCGGTCTGGCGCACCTACCCGCTGGCGGACGCGGCGCGGGCCCACACCGACCTGGAAGCCCGCCGCAACCGGGGCAAGGCCGTCCTGCTGCCCTGATTCCCGATGCGGCCGCCTCGCGTGGCGAGGCGGCCCCGGGGCCGCAGCCGGCGCCCCCCCCGGCGGCTGCGGCCCACCCACCGCATACCGCACCATCCGTGAGGACAAGGACCGAGAACCGATGGCAGCCCGCACCACCCTTGCGCCGCTGACAGCCGACGCGGACCTCACCGCCGCGTTCGAGGTCCTGGGCCAGAAGTGGAACGGCATCATCCTCCACACCCTGGCCGCCCGCCCCGCCCGCTTCGGCGAACTGTCCACCGCCATCGACCGCATCAGCGTGAAGATGCTCGCCGACCGGCTGCGCGAACTCCTCGACGCCGGCCTCATCACCCACGACCGGCTCCCGCCCGGGCCCGCCACCTACACGCTCACCCCAGACGGCCGGGCACTGCTGCCTGCCCTGGAGCGGATCCGCTCCTGGTCGCAGCGCAGAAGAACCATGTGACCCACTCCGAAGAACGGAACGCACCATGTCAGCACGGACTCTGCCCGCAGCGGCCTTCTCCCGCACCGTCCTGGGTTCCGGCCCCGGCCTCGCCCTCGCCCACGGAGCCGGCAGCAGCGTGGTCGGCACCTACGGCCCCATACTCGACGGCCTGGCCGCCCACCACACCGTCGTCGGTATCGACTACCCCGGCAGCGGCGACACCCCCCGCTCCACCGCACCGCTGCAGCTGGACGACCTGGCCGACCAGCTCGTCGCCGCCGCCGTCGCCGAGGGCCTGGAGACCTTCGCCCTGTCCGGCTACTCCCTCGGCGGCCCCGTCGCCATCCGCGCCGCCGCCCGCCACCCCGAGCGCGTCACCGCCCTCGTGCTGACCGCCACCTTCCCCCAGGTGGACAACCGCCTCGCTCTCGCCGCGACCGTCTGGCGCAAGCTGGCCGAGTCGGGCGACCGGGAACTGCTGGCCGAGTACCTGACGATGATGGCCCTGGGGGCCGACGCGCTGCAGGTGATGCCGGACGAGCAGCTCCAGCAGGCGATCGGCTTCACCGCCGCCAGCATCGCGGAGGGCACCCCCGAGCACGCGGCGCTGGCCCCCCAGGCCGACGTCCGCGACGACCTGCCGCACATCGAGGTGCCCACTCTGGTCATCTCCACCACCCAGGACTGGTTCACCTCCACCCGCCAGCACCACCAGCTCGCCGAGACCATCCCCGGCGCCCGGCTCGTGGAGATCCACACCGGCCACCTGCCCATGGTGGAACGCCCCGAGGAATGGCAGAAGCTCATCACCGAATTCCTCGGCCGGCACCGCGCCTGAGGCTCACCGCCGGTGGGGGCCACGCCGATGACGATGTGCCCCCACCGGCGGTGACAGGCCCGTCCGGAAGAACGGCCAGGTCCGTGACGCAGTGGGCCGACCGGCCCGGGACCCGGCGGCCGGGACGGACGGAGCCATCCGGCACGGGACCTGGCGGCCGGGACGGACGGAGCCATCCGGCGCGGGGGCTGACCGCGGCTCCGGGGGATGCACCCTCAGGGTGCCTTCGCAAGCGTCTCTGCCGCACTCTCCGGCGCCCGCATCCCCGCAGCCGGGCTCGAACTCACCATCCCAAACTACTTTCCAGTAGATTTTTATCCCGTTCAGGGGTCGATTAATCTCCGGAAGTATGACTTCCGTGGCTCGGCCCAGCGTCCTGGAGGGTATCGAGGCCCTTCCGGTTGACGTCACCAGTTTCGTCGGCCGACGGCAGCAGGTGACGGATGCGAAACGACTGCTGGAATCCTCACGGCTTTTGACGCTCACCGGCCCCGGAGGGGTGGGCAAGACTCGCCTTGCCCTGCATGTGGCCGCCGCCGTGCGGCGGAGTTTCCGGGACGGCGTGCGCTTCATCGAGCTGGCCGAATTGCGCGATTCCTCGCTGTTCGCGCACACGGTGGCGGCACAACTCGGCCTGCACGACCAACCCTCGCGCACAACGATCGACATGATGGTCGAGTACCTCGGCTCCCGCGAGGTGCTGCTCACGCTGGACAACTGTGAGCATCTGATCGACGACTGTGCGCTCTTCATCGACGCCGTCATTCGCGCATGTCCCCAGGTGCGGATCCTGGCGACGAGTCGGCAGTCGCTCGGCGTGTACGGCGAGACGACCATGGTGGTTCCTCCGCTGCCGGTACCCAGCCCGGAAGCGGTGCCGTCGCCGGATGCGCTGACGCAGTACGACTCGGTGAAGCTGTTCGTCGATCGGGCCGGCGCCGTTCTGCCCGGGTTCGGTCTCCAGAGCCAGGACTGCGCGGCAATCGCCCGCCTGTGTCGCGCACTCGACGGGATCCCGCTGGCGATCGAGCTGGCCACGGTGTGGCTGCGCGCACTGTCTCTCGGCCAGATCGAGGAGCGCCTGTCCGAGCGCTATCGCCTGCTCACCGTCAGCCCCCGGAACGCGCCCACACGACAACGCACGCTGCAAGCGCTGATCGACTGGAGCTACGACCTGTGCTCGCATCCCGAGCAACAGCTGTGGGCCCGGGCATCGGCATTCTCCGGCAGCTTCGACCTGGACGGCATCGAATACGTCGGAGCCATCGACGGGATGGCTCCGGAGGAGATACGGAATATCGTCCTTTCCCTCGTCGACAAATCCATCCTGACCCGGGACGAGCGGGATGGCCGCGTGCGCTATCGGATGCTGGAGACCCTACGGGAGTACGGCGAGGCTCGGCTGGTGGCGGCCGGCGAATACGGTGCCGTCCACCGTCGCCATCGTGACTGGTATGCCCGCATGGTGGAGCAATTCCAGGCCGATTGGATGGGACCGGATCAGGACTCCTGGATTCTGCGGCTGCGACGCGAGCACGCCAACCTGCGGGAGGCCCTCAACTTCTGCCTCACCCAGCCCGGTGACGCCGCCGTCGCGCTCCGCCTGGCCGACAAACTGGGGACCTACTTGGGCGCCCAGGGCTTCAACAGCGTGACGCGCCACTGGCTCGATCAAGCGCTGGCGGCAAGCTCCGAGCCTTCGCCGGAGCGCACCTCGGCGCTGCGCCGAAACGGTTGGGTTGCGCTGCTGCAGGGGGACGTCGACGCCGCACAGGCACAGCTCAATGAGGCTGCCGAGTCGGCCAGGAGGCTCGGCCTCACGAAGGAAAGCGCGTATGTGACGCTCGTGGAGGGGGTGCGAGCCGCATCCTCGGGAGACATCGAGAAGGCTGCGCTGCTCACCGCCGACGCCCTGTCCGGGTTCAGCTCGGGGGACGAACTCAGCGGCAGGCTCCTCGCGATGTCCCTCCATGGATTCATCCTCGGGGACACGGGGCAGCGCGAGCGGGGGCTGGCCCTCCTCGAAGAAGCAGTCGCCATCAGTGTGCAGCGCGGCGAGGTGGTCTGGCGCGCCTGGGCACTCCTGGCCCTCTCCTTCGTCGAACTCGACCACGACCTGGCGCACGCGGAATCGGCAGCGCGCGAGGCCCTGCAGCTGCGCCGTCGGGTGAGCGCCAAGGTCTTGATGGCCTTCGCCTTCGAAATCCTCGCCTGGGTGAGCGGACGTCAGGCGCGCCATGTCCGCGCAGCGACCCTGAGCGGTGCCGCCGCCACCATGTGGCGGACGGTCGGCACGTCACCGGACTACTTTCACCCGGTGGGAGTGGTCCACCATCAGCACATCGGCATGGTCCGCGCGGCCCTGGGCGACGACCGCTACGACGCCGCGTTCCAGCGCGGCTGCGACCTGTCCGAACAGGCAGCGGTCGACTACGCGCTGGAGACGGCGCCCTCGGCCGGCGAGCAACGGCAAGCCGACGGTGAAGAGGCGAACCTGACGCCGAGAGAACGGCAGATCGCCAAGCTGGTGTCCGAGGGCCTGACCAACAGGGAGATCGCGACCCACCTGGTCATCGCCTCCCGCACGGCCGAGGGGCACGTGCAACGCATCCTCACCAAGCTCGGGTTCACCTCACGTGCGCAAATCGCCGCCTGGTATGTCAGCGGGCGGAATGTCCGGGAACCGTCGATCCCCTCGGACTGACCGGGGAGCCCTTCCGGTCAGTCCACGATGATGCCCGGATAGCAGTGCTCGTGGTGCCAGTCCGGGGCCACCGGGTAACCGCAGTAGCAGAATTCGGGCCGGGCCGGCTCGTCCCTGGCGCGCCGGGTCAGGGCGACGATCAGGGGCTGGCGGTCCAGCCAGGACGCCGCGTCGTCGCGGTCGGTCAGGCCCAGGGCCTCCGGCGTCACGCCCAGCCCGTCGGCGAGGTCACTCTCGGCGCCGAGCCGGGCCAGGTCACTGATCATGAAGCCGGTCGGCACGAAGTGTCACTCCTCGTTCCAGCCAGCGAGTTCAGCGACAGACGCGGTGGCCATTTTGATCTCGTCCCGAACGGGGGCGCAAGAGTCACGAAGGTCTTCCAGGAATGTTCTCGTGAGTCCCGCTTCCATTTGATCGCTGCTCAAGCTTCGGACGGAAGACATGAAGGATTTCTGGGCGTCCTGCTCCAGTTGTTGGAGTCGTCCGACTTCTTCTTCCTCTCCTGCCTCGATCATGGAGATTTCACTTCCGCCGAGCTTGAAGTCGAAGCTGCCGAGGATCGTTTCAAGAGTTTGGCCAGACATCTCAGCCCGTGAAGGAATCGGATTCATGAAAACGGCGATCGCATTGGCTGCGAGCATCGCAGACTGGACGATGGAGAATCCCTTGGTTCCCGGATCGTCAGCATCGAACGATTCCTCCCTCTCCTCGAGCTCTTCCAGGATTCCCAGAAGCTCGCCCTCTTCCACTTCACCGAGCGGCGCCTTCCAGGCGCTTTCCAGTGCGTAGGAGAACCATTCGGCATCCGTTTCATCGGAGAGGGCGCTGAAAACTCCGCTCCCACGCTCCGCGCAGGAAAGGCAGAATCCCGCGAGGAACATACCTGGGATCTCGTGAAGTGCGGAGTAGGTCTCCACGTTGCGAGTCAACTCATTCTCCCTTGCTCCAGAACAGCGTGTAAGGTGAGTTCTGCGGCATGTAGCCGCGAATCCCCTGGCCCCCTACTTCTACGCCTCGTGCGCTAATCTGTGGTAGGCATATATCGTTGCAGAAGTTGCGTGAAGCTGCACCGTAAACGGCGTGCTCGTTGGGCCCTAGAGACTTGAGTATACCCTCCTCGGCATGCCCAGGGGCGCGCACGAATGACTCACCCTCCAGCATTTTCCAGGCGCTGGGCATGGGGCCGTCGCCATTAATGCCGATTCGTTTGGAGTATTGCTTGGTATCGGAATTGAATACACCGATCACAGAGGTGGTTCCCTTCACATCGGCCATCCAGTAGTCATTCCGAAGGGATTGCAACTCTTCGGCGCGGTCCAGGGCCTGCAGTGCATCCTGCTGCGTTCCCGGACTGCAGGGCGTGAGACCCAGGGGATCGATCCATGTGAATGGATTTATGACGTAGGTGCACGCGTTCGGTGCCGGTGTCAGCCCCAGGGGGTCTGGGGTGGTATAGCGGGCGGTTTCGGGGTCGTAATGGCGGAAGTAGTTGTAGTGGAGATGCGTCTCCGGGTCGAAGTATTGGCCGGGAAATCGGAGCGGAGTGTATGCGGCGCAGTTCGACTCCCAACTGGTCGCCCCCCAGAGGGTTGTGCGAGTGCGCCAGGCAATGTCCCCTGTTTCATCAACGAGTTCGGCGGCGGTGCCGGCGAGGTCGGTGACGATCGCGAAGAAGCGCGAGTCGATCTCGTCCTGGGGTGCGTCTGCCGCGGTCAGGCGTTCCGTCTGGGCAACCGGGCGCATGCCCTGGTGGTCCCAGGTGAGGGTGACCTGGTTCGGTAGCTCCGTTGAAGTGGTGGTCTGCTCGCAGAGGGTGGTGCCGTCCCAAGTGAAGTCGGTGCGCTCGACGACCGTTTCCCCATCAGCCGCCATCTGGAGTTTGGCTGTGCGTCGGCCGAAGGGGTCGTATGTGTAGCGCCAAATGGTGCCGTCCGGGGTGACCACCGACACCAAGTGGTCTTCTGCGTTCCAGGTGTAGCGCCATGTGTCCGCCTTGCGCGATAGGCGGCGCTTGCGGCGCAGGGTGATACGTCCGGCGGCATCGTGTTCGTAGCGGATTTGACCGGCGCGGGTGATGCGTGTGCCGGTATAGGTGCGCGGTCCCGTGGCTTCCTGATCGAAGTGAGTGGAGGGCCAGGTGGCGTGGGTCTGGTTGCCGGCCTCGTCGTAGGCATAGGTTTCGGACCAGTCGGTCGCGTGGACCGCGGTGACACGACCCGCTGCGTCGATCTCGAAGCGGCGGGAACCGTTGAGCTGGTCATTGACCGCGGTCGGAGACCCGTCGGCCCGGTAGGTGTAGGTGCGCTGCTGGATCGTGGCGCCGGAGCCATGGGTGAGGGTGTGGTTGGTCAGGCGGCCAAGGGGGTCGAAGGTGCTGGCCAGGGTGAGGTGGTCGCCGATGCGGCGGGACAGTTCGTGTCCGGCCGCGTCGTGTTCGGAAGCGAGGGTGCGGCCGCCGGTGGTCAGATGGGTGCGGTTTCCGGCGGCGTCGTAGGTGTAGGTGCTGGTCGCGCCGGTGGGGGTGGTGCGGGAGGTAGGGCGCCCCAGAAGGTCGTACGCGTAGGTGGTGGTACGGCCGTTGACGGATTCGGCCAGCAGGCGGCCGACGGCGTCGTAGCGAAGGTTCAGCGCTGCGTCGGAGCCATTGGCCTCCACCAGTCGGCCTGCGGAGTCGTAGATGTAGACAGTGATGCCGTCCGCATCCTTGGTGAGGAGCCGACCCATTGGGTCGCGTTCGTAGCGGATGGTCTGTCCGGCCGGGGTGGTCCTGGTGGTGACTCGGCCTGCCACGTCGTGGGTGTAGGCGAGGGTGCGGTCGTCGAAGTCTGTCTCACCGACCAGGCGGCCTGCGGGGTCGAAGGCGTAGCTCCAGGTGGCGCCGTGTGGGTTGGTGACCTGAGTGAGGCGGAGTTCCGTGTCGTACGTGAACGTGTAGCGCACGCCGTCGGGGCCGGTGCGGGCTGCGAGCAGGTCGAAGTGGGTGTATTCGAAGTGTGAGGTGCCGCCCAGCACATCGGTGTGCTTGGTGCAGTTGCCCTCGCCGTCGTACTGCCATGACTCACGGGCGCCGTCTGGGGCGGTGCGGGAGGTGAGTTTGCCCTCCACCGTCCAGGTCAGGCGGGTTACCGCGCCCAGCGGGTCGGTCAGGGCGAAGGGGCGGCCGAACTGGTCGCGTTCGTAGGTGATGCGGGCGCCGAGCGGGTCGGTGATCTCGACTGGGAGCCCAGCCGCATTGGCGCGTATCTGTAGCGTGTTGCCCAAGGCGTCGGTGACGCTACCGAGATGGCCCGCCGCTGTGAAGGAGTATCGGGTGGTAGCCGCAGTCGGGTCGGTCAGCTGCGTGCGGTTGCCGTGGGCGTCGTATGTGTGATGCCACTGGGCGCCATCAGGCTCGCTGACCGTGGTCGGCAGCCCGAACTCGTTGTACTCCGTGCATTTTTCGCTTCCGTCCGGGTGTCGTACGGAGGTGATCCGGCCCTGCACGTCGTAGGTGTAGAGGGTCGTGTGGCCGAGGGCGTCGGTGATTGCGGTAAGCCGGTGCTCGGTGTCCCATTCCTGAAGCGTGGTGTGCCCGAGCGGGTCGGTCTTTCGGCTCAGGCGAAGCGCTTCGTTGTGCTCGTAACGAGTGATGTGTCCGAAAGAGTTGGTGACCGTGGTGGTACGTGTGGCGTCGTAGTAGGCAAGAGTTCCGGAGAGGAAGCCGTCGCTTCCCTCGGTGCGGACAACTCGGCCCCGCTGGTCGTAGGTGTACGCGTACGTGGTGTTGTTGCGGTCGGTCCACGTGGTGATGCGACCCTCGGCGTCGTAGGTGAACCGAGTGGGTAGCCCTGAGGAGTTGGTGACCTCGGTCAGGTCTCCCCGAGCGTTGTAGCCGTAGGAGACGAGGACCGTTCCTCGACTTTCGAGTTGCGCCGGGTCGAGCAAACGCAGGCCGGAGACACGCGGCAGGTCGGGGTGGTGGTCGACGGCGATGCGGTAGCCGCCGCAGTGGGCGATTTCTTCCGGAATGCCATCGGCGGTGTAGTGAATGGTGATGCGCTGACCGTTGCGGTCAACGATCGCCTGAAGGGGCAGATCGACCGCTTGCCCGTCAGCGGCTGGATGCGGGGAGTGGAAGACGTATGCGTGCCCGGTGCCGGGGTCGGTGAGACGCAGGGCACCGTCGACGTTGGCGTCCCAGGTCAGGGGTATTCGGGGGCCAAGCTCCGGGTAGACAGGATCGTTTCTGTCGGCGATGGGGAGTGAGTACGTCAGCCGGGCGCCGTCGGGTGCGGCGTAGATGACGCCGTGCTCGTCGATCTGGAGGCGTTGGTCGAGGGTGGAGGCCCAGCTGGGGCCGAACCAGGTACCCCAGCGGTACGACGACAGGTGGGTCCGTTCCAGTACCAGGGGAAGAGTGCCGGGCAGTTCGACGTCGGTCTGAGGCAGCAGCATGTCGCCGGTTGCCACGTCGATCGGATCCAGGTCGCACTTCTTGAACCTGGACCGGATGGAGGCGGGCAGTTTCTCCCGCTCCGAGGGGCGGAGTTTGAGCCGGGACAGGCCCGAGCCGTCGAGCCTCAACGCCTTGCCAAGCTTGGCGAGGTCGCCAGGCTTGAGCTTGCCCAGGCCCTTGCCGAGAACCTTGCCCAGACCGCCGATACCCACCCCGAAGGCCGCCCCCATGGTCAGGATCTCCGCCAGTTTGCCCGGATCCTTGAACGTCCCCGGATCCTGCAGCAACGCGTCGAAGGCCGAGAGCTTCATGCCCTCGCCCGCGAGTTTGCCGGCCTTCGCGATCGTCTTGATTTCCCCGAGCGCCTTAAGCGTGCGCTCCAGGCCACGGATTGCCTCCATGACGGTGCGGATGACCGAGGCCATGCGGGTCCCGGCTTTCTCGATCCGGGCGATCAGCGCTACTACCTTCGCCGCCCGTGCGCCGGCCGCAAGGCTGGAGGCGATGGCGGACAGGCCGCCGGTCAAGACTGACAGGGCCAGACCTGCGATCTCGAACTCTGCTATTTCCGCGAGGATCACGCCGATCTCGGTCAGCAGTTCGTGGGCCTCGTCGGCGAAGTCGTCCAGTGCCTTGGCGCCCTTGCGCAGCGAGTCGGCCATGTTGGTGGCTTGCTTTCGGGTGGCCTTGGCCCGCTTGTGGAGGGCCTTGGCAGCCTCGCCCTCCCACTCCGGGTCCTTGAGCGCCACCTCGGCGGCGTGCGCGGCGGCGTCGAGGCCCTTGGCCAGGGCCCGCCACTGTTTGGCGATCTCGCGGATGCCGTCGGGGTCGACGGCAGGGTCGGTGATACCGAGGAATTCCAGGCCGCTGGCGAGGGTATCGCCGAAGGCGTGATTGGCCTTGTTGATCCAGTGCAGGGGGTTGAGGTCGCTCACGTACGGCTCAGCCCTTCTTTGTGCGGGCCGCGGCGGTCAGCAGGACGTCCAGCAGGTCGAAGGCGTCGGAGATGTCGTCTATGAGCTTCGCCTCGGCCTCCCATTCCTTGTGCAGGTTCTTGGTGAGCCTGGTGATGGTGTCCATGCCGTCCTGGATGTCGTCCTTGGCGCTCATCAGCGAACCCAGCACGCCGAATGCGGAGAGGTCGTGCGAGGCTGCCTTGAAGTCGTGCAGCGGCTTGTGGGTGTGGTGATCCACCTTTGCCAGCGCGGATGCCGCCTTGTGTAGGGCCTCCGCATCCTTCTTCAGATCCGACATGTTGCCTGCCCCCCCCGTGGGTCGAGATGGCTCTGCGCGTGGTGTGCCGTCTGGCTGGCAGTGGCGGTCAGCAGTTGATGGACTGGATCTCCTGGACGTTCAGTCCTGGGTGGTCTCGAAGGCTTCGTCCGGGAGATCGCCCTTGGCGTCACCCGAGCCGTGCCGGGAGACCTTCCACGTGACGGAGGCCTTGAACTGGTACGGGCCGGTCCCCGACGTGGAGCTGAGGTAGACCATCCTGCACGGTGGCTCTTGGTCCGCCGGCTCGCCGATGCTGCCGTAAGGTGCACCTCGCGGTGGAGCAGGGGCCACCGTATGCCGTCTATCAGCTGCCGCGGCGTCCACACCTGCGGACGGCCCGACTTGATGCCCTGCGGCAGCAGCGGCTCAAGCCGGGCGCACTGGCCGTTCGTCAGATCCCCACGTCCCACGAGGCCTGATCATCAGCGAACAAGATCCACTTTCGCAACCGCCCCGTGGGGTCTTGGCACGGGAAGGCCCGGACCTGCTGGTCAGAGCTGGGATATCAGCGGGAGATATCGGGAGCAAGGGGTATCTCGACTTGCTGCTTAGGCCGTGTCCTATGTGGTGATGGCGTGTTGGGCTGTGCATGGGGCGGGGTACACGGAGTTGGATTGTTCCGGAAGGGCTGTGGGAGATCGCAAGGCCGTTGATCCCACCCTCGAAGGTGCGTCCGTAGGGGGGCGGGATGCAGGGCACGCCCCGCAAGGGTGTGGACTCCTCCGAGCGACTCGGACGACGGTGCTGGGTCATCGAACACGCCATGTCCTGGCTGACCGCCTACCCCGCCTCAACCACCGCTACGAACGCCATCGCCGCAACCATCCGGCCTTCCTCAGCCTCGCAGCCGCCAACCGTTGCTACAAACGACTACTCAAACTCACCACATTGGACACGGTCTCAGTCGTGCGCCCCGGAGGGCGCCTGAAGGGCATCGTGCCTGTTCAAGCGCCCTTCTTCGGGCCCTTAGAAGAACCCCAGCTTCTTCGGCGAGTACGACACCAGCAGGTTCTTCGTCTGCTGGTAGTGCTCCAGCATCATCTTGTGGGTCTCGCGCCCGATGCCCGACTGCTTGTAGCCGCCGAACGCCGCGTGGGCCGGGTAGGCGTGGTAGCAGTTCGTCCAGACCCGGCCCGCCTGGATCGTCCGGCCCGCCCGGTAGGCGGTGTTGATGTCGCGGGTCCACACCCCGGCGCCCAGGCCGTAGAGCGTGTCGTTGGCGATCTTCATGGCGTCGGAGAAGTCGGTGAACGAGGTGACGGACACGACCGGGCCGAAGATCTCCTCCTGGAAGATCCGCATGTGGTTGCCGCCCTCGAAGATCGTCGGCTGGACGTAGAAGCCTTCCGCCAGCTCGCCGCCGAGTTCGGCGACTCCGCCGCCGGTCAGCACCTTGGCGCCTTCCTGCCGGCCGATGTCGAGGTACGAGAGGATCTTCTGGAGCTGGTCGTTGGAGGCCTGGGCCCCGATCATCGTGTCCGTGTCCAGCGGATGGCCGGGCACGATCTTCTCGGTGCGGGCCACCGCCGCCTCCAGGAACTCCTGGTAGTGGCCCTGCTGGATCAGCGCCCGCGACGGACAGGTGCACACCTCGCCCTGGTTGAGGGCGAACATGGTGAAGCCCTCCAGCGCCTTGTCGAGGAAGTCGTCGTCGGAGGCCGAGACGTCGTCGAAGAAGATGTTCGGGCTCTTGCCGCCCAGTTCGAGGGTGACCGGCTTGATGTTCTCACTGGCGTACTGCATGATCAGCCGGCCCGTCGTGGTCTCGCCGGTGAAGGCGATCTTCGCGACCCGGGGGCTGGAGGCGAGCGGCTTGCCGGCCTCCACGCCGAAGCCGTTGACGATGTTCACCACGCCCGGTGGCAGCAGGTCGGCGACCAGGTTCAGCCAGACGTGGACGGACGCCGGGGTCTGCTCGGCCGGCTTGAGGACGACCGCGTTCCCGGCGGCCAGCGCCGGAGCCAGCTTCCACACGGCCATCAGGATCGGGAAGTTCCACGGGATGATCTGGGCCACCACGCCCAGCGGCTCGTGGAAGTGGTACGCGACCGTGTCGTCGTCGACCTCGCTGAGGCCGCCCTCCTGAGCGCGCAGCGCGCCGGCGAAGTAGCGGAAGTGGTCGATGGCGAGCGGGATGTCGGCGGCCAGCGTCTCCCGGATCGGCTTGCCGTTCTCCCAGCTCTCGGCGACCGCCAGCTCCTCCAGGTGCTCCTCCATCCGGTCGGCGATGCGCAGCAGGACGCCCGCGCGCTCGGCCGGCGCCGTGCGGCCCCAGGCGGGTGCCGCGGCGTGCGCCGCGTCGAGGGCCGCCTCGACGTCCTCCGCCGTGCCGCGGGCCACCTCGGTGAACGTCCGGCCGTTCACCGGAGACGGGTTCTCGAAGTACTGGCCCCGTGCGGGCGGGACGTACGCGCCGCCGATCCAGTGGTCGTAACGGGACTGGAAGGAGACTTTCGCGCCGTCCGTGCCGGGTGCGGAGTACAAGGTCATCTCGGTGGCCTCCCGGGAGTCGTGCCGCCCGTCGTCGGACGGCGTCCGCGCCCAGGCTACTGACAGCGAGGTTGCAACCACGTTGCGCTGTCGGCGTGTTCGTCACCCGGTGCCCGCAGCCCGGCGTCCAGCTCGCGCAGCCGCGCCACGACCACCGCGGTCCGGGCGGACGCCGGCGGGAGAGCCGCGGCGAGAGCGGTCCAGGCCTCCAGATCGTCGGCGCCCCACGGGCTGCCCGTCCAGGCCCCCAGCAGCTCCGGGTCGCGCCCGGCGAGCAGCGCGGCCCGCAACTGCCCCTGGATCCGGGCGCGCAGCCGGGCCACCGCCGGAGCGGCGGACCCCGGCAGCAGCGGCCCGTCGTAGCAGCCCATGGCCGAGGCCGGGGCGCCGGAGCCCAGCCGCCGCAGAACCGTCTCGAAATCGGCCTCCACGGGCACGGTCCACCGGTAGGGACGGGAGCCCAGCACGTCCTTGCCCACGGTGCGTCGGAGCCGGGACATCTCGGCGCGCAGCGTCACCGGCGTCACCGCCTCGTCCTCGTACAGGGCGAGCAGCAGTTCGTCCCCGGTCAGCCCCTGCGGATGACAGCTGAGCAGCACCGCGATCTCGCTGTGCCGGCGGCTCAGCCGCACCTTCCGGCCACCGTGCACCAGCAGCGCCTCGTCCCGGCCGAGGGCGCGCAGCTCCAGGGCCGGCGGCCCGCCCGGCTCCGGCGCGAGCAGGGCGAGCTGGGATTCGGCGGCCCGCGC
This sequence comes from Streptomyces sp. NPDC002055, assembly GCF_040296705.1. NCBI lineage: Bacteria > Bacillati > Actinomycetota > Actinomycetes > Kitasatosporales > Streptomycetaceae > Streptomyces > Streptomyces sp. NPDC002055. Next base: position 55,131 of record NZ_JBEOXS010000021.1, on the reverse strand, counting down.
CACGGCCTGCACGAAGGCCAGGCTGTGCGGATGGGCGAGCCGGTCGCCGCCGGTGATGTCCACCGCGCCGAGCAGTCGCCCCGTCCGCGGATCGTGCACCGGGGCCGCCGCACAGGTCCACGTCTGCACGCCACGGCTGAAGTGCTCCGCGGCGAAGACCTGGACCGGACGGTCCACCGCGACGGCCGTGCCCGGAGCGTTGGTCCCCACCGCCGACTCCGCCCAGCGCGCCCCGGGGACGAAGTTCATCCGGCCCGCCCGGCGCCGCGCGGAGGCATGGCCCTCCACCCACAGCAGCCTGCCCTCGGCGTCGCAGACCGCCAGCAGATGCTCCCCGTCCACCGCGAACGTCCCCATCAGCTCCCGGAACAGCGGCATCACCCGGGCGAGCGGATGCGCCTCCCGGTGCAGGTCCAGGTCGCCGTCGCGGAGTTCGACCGCGGCGGTGACATCGGGGCTGACCCGGGCCCGGGCCGAGCGCCGCCAGGACTCGGCGACGACGGACCGCACGGGACGGCCCACGGCGCCGGCCGAGGTGAAGACCTCATGGGCCCGGCGCACGGCGGCGGCCCGTTCGGTGCAGTCGGCGCCCGCTTCCAGGGCGACCCACGGATTGGCCAAGGCGTACTTCCCGGACTGGTGCGCCGTCCCGGCCGGCTTCGCCCTGCCGGAACGGACGGTCTGCGGATGTCGGAGCGGCTGGATCCATCGTGGCCTGCAAGGCTGGGTTCGACAACAGATCCGTACGAACCCGCCCGTTCGCACCTGGAGGCGCCGATGACCGAGCAGCTCGAGCCGTTGCCCACCGACTGGGAACGCGCCCTGGCGATCGTCGCTCACCCCGACGATCTGGAGTACGGCGCCGCCGCCGCGGTCGCCACCTGGACCGACCGCGGCGCCGAGGTGTCCTACCTGCTGGCCACCCGGGGCGAAGCCGGCATCGACGGCCTGGAGCCCGACCGGTGCGCGCCGCTGCGGGAGCGGGAACAGCGGGACAGCGCGGCCGTCGTGGGCGTGAGCTCGGTCGAGTTCCTCGGCCACCCGGACGGGGTCGTCGAGTACGGCACCGCGCTGCGGCGCGACTTCGCCGCGGCCATCCGCCGGCACAGGCCGCACCTGGTCCTGACCCTCAATCACCACGACACCTGGGGCGGCACCTACTGGAACACCCCCGACCACCGTGCGGTGGGCCGTGCCGTGCTCGACGCCGCCGCCGACGCGGGAAACCGGTGGATCTTCCCCGAGCTGATCGAGGAGGGGCTGCTGCCGTGGAACGGAGTGCGCTGGGTGGCCGTCACCGGCTCCCCGCACCCCACCCACGCCGTCGACGTCACCGCCGGGATCGACCGCGGGGTGCGGTCCCTCCTCGCGCACCGCACCTATATCGAGGCACTGACGGACGAGGATCCGGAGACGTACTGCCGCACCTTTCTGACGGGCGCCACGGACGCGGCGGCGGCCCGCTTCGGCGGCCGGCCGGCGGTGGCCTTCGAGGTCTTCCCGCGCTGAGCCCGCGCCGGCCGGCCCGCAGGCCCACCGGCCCGGGAGCGCTCCCGCTGTCCGCCGCGCCCCGGTGCCGGGAGGGCCGCCCGGCACCGGGGCGGCCCGGCCGGCCGTTGACACGGCCCCGGACCGGACGGAAACTCGCTGCGCGAGCAGGAGGAACAACCGCATCAGCCGTTCACCGCGGACTCACGGCCCCGTGCGCCCCCGAGGCCGCCGGAAGGAGCACTGGATGACCGACCGTCTGCGTGACGTCTGGATCGTGGACGCCGTCCGCACCCCGATCGGCAAGTACGGCGGTGCGCTCTCCGGGGTGCGCCCCGACGACCTCGCCGCCCACGTGGTGCGCTCGCTCGTGGACCGGACCCCCGGACTCGAACCGGACCGCATCGACGACGTGTACTTCGGCGACGCCAACGGCGCCGGGGAGGACAACCGCGACGTCGCCCGCATGGCCGTGCTGCTCGCCGGCCTGCCCGTCACCGTCCCGGGTACCACCGTCAACCGGCTGTGCGGATCCGGCCTGGAGGCCGTCCTCCAGGCCGCCCGCGCCATCGCGGTCGGTGACGCCTCGGTCGTCCTCGCCGGGGGAGTGGAGTCCATGAGCAGGGCGCCCTGGGTCCTGCAGAAGCCGGAGCGCGCCTTCCCCGCGGGCCATCAGGAGCTGTACTCCAGCACGCTCGGCTGGCGGATGACCAATCCCCGCATGCCGCGGGAGTGGACGGTGCCGCTGGGCGAGGGGGCCGAACTCGTCGCCGACCGGCACCGGATCAGCCGCGAGGCACAGGACGCCTTCGCGCTCGCCAGCCACGAGAAGGCGGCGCGCGCCTGGAAGGACGGCGCGTACGACGCGGAGACCGTGCCGTACGAGGGCGTCGACCTGACCCGGGACGAATGCATCCGGGACACCACCTCGCTGGAGGCCCTGGCGAAGCTGAAGCCCGCGTTCCGCCCCGACGGCACCGTCACCGCGGGCAACTCCTCACCGCTCAACGACGGGGCCGCGGCGCTCCTGCTGGTCGACGACGCGGGGCTGCGGGCCACCGGCCGGGAGCCCCTCGCCCGGGTCCGGGCCTCCGCCGTCACCGGCATCGAGCCGCAGTACTTCGGCCTCGGCCCGGTCGAAGCGGTGCGCCGGGCCCTCGGCAGGGCGGGCCGGGACTTCTCCGGCCTGCACACCGTCGAGCTCAACGAGGCGTTCGCGGCGCAGGCGCTCGGCTGCCTCGCCGAGTGGCCCGACCTCGACCCGGAGATCGTCAACCCGCGCGGCGGCGCCATCGCCATCGGCCACCCGCTCGGGGCGTCCGGCGCCCGGCTGGCCGGTTCCGTCGCCCACCAGCTCGCCGCCGCCGGATCGGGAACGGGACTGGCGGCCCTGTGCATCGGGGTCGGCCAGGGCATCGCGCTCGTCCTGGAGCGCTGAGGCGCGGGGCGCTCCGGCAGTCCCGGCCGCCGCCCGTGCGCGCCGGGACGGGCCCGCGCACCGGGAGGCCCCGTGCGCCGGGCCCGGCCGCCCTGCCCTGAGACCGGCCGCCCTGCACCGGGAGCGGCCCCCGCACGCCGGCCGGGGGCCGCGCCTTCTCCGTCCGGGCGCCGGAGCCGCCGCAAAGGGGCGGCGTCCCGGTGCGTACCGAGGGACACTGGTGACAGGCGGCCGCGTGGCGGTGGAACTGTGGCGTGCAGGTGCCCGTTCTCACCAGTGACCGCGGCTCTCAGGTGACCGCGGCGGTCGCCGGTGAAGGAGGCGTCAGATGTCGAGGAATGCCAAGGTGGCCATCGGGGGCGTGGCCCTGGGGGTCGTGCTGATCTGGCTGCTGCCGTTCTGGGCCGCGGTGCTGGTCATGGTGGGTGTACCCGTGGGCGCGTACCTGCTGCTCGACTCCTCGCAGCGCCGCCGGCTGCGCCGGGTGAGCCGCAAGGAACTGCACCGCTGACCACGGCGGACGATCACCCCCTCACGGATCCGGGCCAACGGCCCGGAGGGTGAGGGGCAGGGCCGAGGACGGTCAGGACGGGCGTACGGCCAGGTCGTCGAGGGCCTTGAGCAGCCCCGGCAGTTCGGGGCCCCGGCCCACCGGCAGGATCTCGCCCGGCTCGTCGTCCAGCAGCACGAACGCGATGTCGTCGGTGCGGGCGACCATGCTCCAGCCCGGGCCTTCGACGCGCAGCGTGCGCGCGCCGCCCGCGGCGAACGCCGACCGGATCCGCCCGGGCGGCGGGGGCGATTCCAGATAGGCGTGGGCCTGTTCCAGGACCGCGCGCACCCCGCTGTGCCGAGGCCCATCCGCGGACTCGCCCGGCTGCACGAACTCGACGTCCTCGTCCACCTGCTCCCGCCAGACGGCCCACTGCAGCGCGATCTCGTCCGCCCCGAGCCGCCGCTGGGCCGGCCCCCACTGCCCGGCGTCCGGCGGGCTGAGCGGCGGCCGGTCCAGGCCCAGCTCCGGGTCGGGAGCCGGATCGTGCGGGGCGGGCACGCCCGGCGCGGCGACCGCCACGGCCAGCGGCCAGCCGGGCAGGGCGGCCACCACGGTCCGCTCGTCCGGCGACAGGTCGTACTCCATGCCGCAGTCCCAGGCCGCGACGGCGCAGGCGACGAGGGACACGTCGTCGACGACCACGGTCCAGCGCGCCCCGTCGCCGTCCTGTCCGAGTACCAGGCCGTAGCCGTCCTCGAACGGCTCCAGACCGAGGACGGCACACGCCTCCGGATAGTCGTCGCCGAGCACGCTCGGGAACTGTGCGGGGGTGAGCAGTACCGCGGTCAGTACGAACAACGCGTCGTCGGTGTCCTGGGCGTCCTCGGTCACGGACACGGCCACCCTCCCCTTGGTCTGCGATTCACCGGCTCGTGGTGCGCGCACCCTAGCCAGTGGCACACCCCGCCGTCGAGAGCCCGTCCACGCCGGGGCGGGCTCTTCCGGCCTGCCGTGTCAGCCGACGGGGAGGCCCAGCAGGTCCCGCGCCACGGTCTGCGGTGAGGTGCGCCGCTCGCGCGCGAGAGCCAGTACGGCCCGCTGGGCCAGCTCGTTCACCCCGAAGGACAGCGCTTCCGGCGAGACCCAGCCTGCCGCCTCGGTGAGCCGGTTCTCGTCGTCCTCGATGCCCGCCGCCACATAGACGGCGGCGGCCTCGAACAGGTTGTGCCCACGGGGCGCGGGCCGCACCGGCCGCTCCCCGCGTCGCGCCGGTGCGATCAGCTTGCGAAGTCTGCGCAGCACGCGGACCACCTCTCCCCGGTCGGACGGCATTTCCGATCTTCCAAGTGTGCCCCGGATTCGTACAGTTGGACCGCCTTCGAACAGAGAAGATCCCGGCCCGCTCCGGTTCTCAGCCGACGGGGCGGCGCACCGCGAGCGCCAGGAAGCGGGCGTCCTCGTCGGTGTACGCGGTCAGCTTCCAGCCCGCGCCGGCCAGCAGCGGCCGGAGGCGGGGTTCGGCCCGCGGATCGTCCGGGGACGGTGTCCGGCCGTGCCGGGCGGCGAGCGCCGCCCGGCCGAGCGGGTGGAAGAGCGCGAGCCGGCCTCCGGGGCGCACCACCCGGGCCAGCTCCCGCAACCCGGCTCGGGCGTCGGGAAGATGGGAGATCAGGCCGGCGGCGAACACCGCGTCGAGCGCGTCGCCGCGCAGCGGCAGCCGGGCCACGTCCGCGACCGCCGGCAGCCCGTAACGGTCCCGTCCGGCCCGGACGGCGGCGCGGAGCATCTGAGGGGTGAGGTCGGCGCCCAGCACGGTTCCGGTGGGGCCCACGGCGTTCCGCAGCGCGGGCAGCGCCCGCCCCGTCCCGCAGCCCGCGTCGAGCACGGCGTCCCCCTCGTGCAGTCCGAGCTCGGCCACCGCGGCGGCGTAGGCCGGGCCGTCGTCGCCGAAACGGTCGTCCCAGCCGTCGGCCCGGGCGGCGAAGAACTCCCGGATGTGCGCGTGTGCGTCGTCGTCCATGCCGCCATGATCCCGCGCGGCGGCCCCGCGTTCACCCGTGGAGGGGATCGATCACGCGGGGGCGTGGTGCGCATGTTCGAACACGGACTGATCGTTCGGCAGCGTGTCCCTGTCATATTGCGCGTGGTTCCGAAACGTTCCCCCGGTGGCCGCCCCGCGCCGGACTAGCGTCCCGGGCCATGGGACACCTGGACCATGCCGCCTCCGGGCGGCCCGCCCCCACGCATCCGCCGGCCCGCGCCGCCCTCCCCGCCCCGGCGGACCGGGCGTGCGCCCGGGCGTGCGCCCTGCCCGTCGCCGCCCGCCGGACCGTCCGGGGAGCCGGATGATCCGCCGAGCACGGCGTCGGACCGGCCTCCCGGCGACCGGACGCCCCGGAGCCGGGCCCCGCGACGAGCCCACCCGCAGGGAGCCCACCCGCAGCGAGCACACCCGGGAGGCGGCAGCCCGGGACGCCGCGCCCCGGGACGGGAGCGGCGAGCGCACCGGGAATGCGGAGGCCGCGACGGAGCCGGTCGACGGGCCGGACGGTCCGCCTCCGGCCGGGGCGCGGGGCGCCGCCCCCACCGGCCCGCCGGCCGCGGGGGATCGGCCCCCGACGGGGCCCGCCCGGCGCCGGTTCGTCGGCGGCCCCCGGACGCCGCGTCCCCGGACCGTACGGGCGCGGATCGCCTGGACGGTCACCGTGCCCGTCGCCGCGCTGCTAGCCCTGTGGGTCCTCGTCACCGCCGGCGTGGTCCGGGACGCCGTACGGCTCCACGAGGCCCGGGAGGCGGACACCCGGGTCCGGGCGCCGATCGCCGCCGCCGTCGCCGCGCTGCAGGGCGAGCGGAGCGCCGCCCTGCGACGGCTCGCCGGCGGGGAGCGGCGCGCGGCCGGTGCGGTCGAGGACCACGCCCGGCGCACGGACCGGGCGGTCGGCCGCCTCCGCTCGGCCGGTGGCCGCACCGTGGCGGACGGTCTGCCCCCGAGGGCGGCCCGCCACGTCGTCACCTTCGTCACCCTGGCCGGCGGACTGGCCGAGGCCCGTGCCGCCGGCCTCGGGCGGGAGAGCCGCGACGCGGTCTACGCCGCGTACACCGAGGTCATCGACGCCGCGCTCACCGCCGAGCAGACACTCGCCAGCCCACGCCCGGCCCCGCGGGAACGCGCCGCGACGGCGCTCTCCCGCTCCCGGGAACAGCTCGCCCGCGAGGACGCCCTGCTCGCCGCGGCCGGTCCGGCCCGTTCGCTGAACGGCGCCGCCTACCGGCAGTTCACCGGCGCCGTCGCCACCCGCCGCGCCTACGAGGCATCCGCCGTGGCCGACCTGGGCGCCCTCGCGTCCCGGCAGTGGGCCGCGGTCGCCCGCGGCGGCGCCCACGCCGAGGTGCGTGCGGTGGAGGACCAAGTGCTCGGCGCCGACCCCGGACGCGCGGCGGCAGCCGCCGCGCCGGCCGCCGCCTGGGACGCGCCGCACCGGGAACTGGACGGCACACTCGCCGCGTTGGAGCGGACCGTCAGGCCCTCGGCGGCCGGACAGGGCGAACCGGTTGTCCGGGCGCTCACCGGCCCGGCCGGAATCGCGGCGTCCGCCGGGCTGTGCGCTCTGCTCGTCTCCCTCGCCGTCTCCCTGCGGTTGGGCCGGGGCCTGGTCACGGAGCTGGGCGCGCTCCGGGACAGCGCACGCGAACTCGCCCACGGCACTCTGCCCGAGGCGATCCGGCGCATCGGGGCCGGCGAGTCGATCGACATCCCGCCCGAGACACCCCCGGCCCCGGCGGACGCGGCGGCCCCGGCCGCCGACGACGAGATCGCCCAGGTCCGTGCGGCCCTGGAGAGCGTCCACCGGGAGGCGCTCCGTGCCGCCGCCGAACGGGCCGAGCTCGCCGGGGCGGTGTCCGGCGTCCTCGTCGGCCTCGCCCGGCGCAGCCAGATCCTGGTCCATCGCCAACTCGCCCTGCTGGACTGCATGGAGCGGTGCACCGAGGACCCCGACACCCGCGGCGAGCTGATCCGTCTCGACCAGCTCACCACCCGGATGCGCCGGCACGCGGAGAGCCTCATCGTCCTGGCGGGCGCCGCCCCGGGACGGACCGGACGGCTGCCCGTCCCGCTGCCCGCCGTCGTGCGTGCCGCCGTGGCCGAGACCGAGGACGGCGCCCGGGTGGAGCCGGGGCCGTTGCCCGAGGTGTCCGTCTCCGGCGCCGCGGCCTCCGGCCTGCGCCATCTGCTCGCCGAACTCATCGAGAACGCCGCCCAGTTCTCACCCCCGAACACCCGGGTCCGGGTCAGCGGCGAACCGGTCGGCACCGGCTGCGCGCTCGAGGTCGAGGACCGGGGGCTCGGCATGGGCAAGGAGGCCCTGGCGGCGGCCAACCGGCGCCTCGGTACGCCGGACGCCGCGGACCTCTTCGACAGCGACCGGCTGGGACTGTTCGTGGTGAGCCGGCTGGCCGCACGGCACGGAGTGAAGGTCTCGCTGCGCCCCTCCGCGTACGGGGGCACCACCGCCGTGGTCCTGGTGCCCCGAGCACTCCTGCAGCCGGAGCCGGAGCCGGAGCCGGAAGCGGAATCGGAAGTGGAACCGGAACCGGCAGGAGAACGGCGGCCCAGGCGGCGGACGCCGGACCCGGGGCCGGGGCCGGGAGAGCCGAGACCCGGGCCGGGCCCCGTCGCACAGCCGGCCCTCCCGACCGCCCACCCCGGCGGACCGGAGCACGCGCGGGCCGGCCGTGAAGCCGACGACGCGCTGCCCCGCCGGATCCGCCAGGCCGGCCTGGCGCCCCGGTTGCGCGCCACCCCGGAACCGGAAACGGAACCCGACACCGGAGCCGGCGAACGCACCCCGGACGTGGCCCGCGCCCGTATGACGGCCTTCGCCGAGGGCTGGGCACGCGGCCGGCGCAGCCATGCGACCCGCGAAGGAGACCGCCCATGACCGAGCCCCACCGGATCGGCGCCCGGCTCGAAGCCGCCTACCGCACTCGTGAACTCGACTGGCTGCTGGACGACATGGCCACCCGGATCCGGGAGATCCGGCACGCCGTGGTGCTCTCCGACGACGGGCTGACCGTGGGCACCACGGACGGACTCACCCGCCACGACGCCGAGCACCTGGCCGCCGTGGCCGCCGGGTTCCACAGCCTCGCCGCCGGGACCGGCCGGCGCTTCCGGGCCGGCGACGTCCACCGCACCATGGTGGAGATGGACGGCGGCCTCCTGTTCGTCGCCGCCGCGGGGGACGGCTCCTGCCTGGCCGTCCTCACCACAGTCGGCGCCGATGTGGGCATGGTCGCCTACGAGATGGCCCGGCTCATCAAACGGGTGGGCGAACATCTGGCCACCCCGGCCCGCCGCGCCGCCCCGCACCCGCCGGCCGCGGGCTGAGCCGGACGGGAGGCGACGCGATGACCCCGCACCCACACCCCGACGGCCCGTCACCCGCCGCCCCGGGCACCGCGGTGCTGACGGCGCCGGCCGGCCCGGCGCACTGCACCCCACCGCGGCACGGCGGGCACTGGTTCGACTCCGCGGCGGGCCCACTCGTCCGCCCCTACGCCGTGACCGACGGACGGACCCGCCCCGACCCCGGAACCCCGGCCCTCGACCTGGACCTGCTCAGCCAGGTCACCGTCGACAGCCGGACCCGCGACGGCGCCGGCCCGGACCGCCTCGGCCCGGAGCACCGGACGCTGCTCGACCTCTGCCGTTCCCGGCACCGCTCCGTCGCCGAACTGGCCGCCGCATCCGGGCTGCCGCTGAGCGTGGTGCGGGTACTCCTCGGCGATCTGCTCGCCCTCGACTGCCTGCGCGTCAGCCCGCCCTCGCCCCCGGGCCACCTTCCCGACCAGGACATTCTGAGAGAAGTGATCGATGGACTCCGTGCGCTCTGACATCACCGACCGCTCCGCGGCATCCGCCGCCGAACCCCCCGAACCGGATCTCGCCCTGAAGATCCTGGTGGCGGGCGGCTTCGGGGTGGGCAAGACCACCCTGGTCGGCTCGGTGAGCGAGATACGCCCGCTGCGCACCGAGGAACGGCTCAGTGCCACCGGGCAGCACATCGACGACACCTGCGGTGTCGACCGTAAGACCACCACCACCGTGGCACTGGACTTCGGTCGCATCACCATCCGTTCCGGTCTGTCCCTCTATCTCTTCGGCACTCCCGGCCAGGACCGCTTCTGGTTCCTGTGGGACGAGCTGTCCACCGGTGCGCTCGGCGCCGTCGTGCTCGCCGACACCCGCAGGCTGGAGGAGTGCTTTCCGGCCGTCGACTTCTTCGAGCACCGTTCCATCCCGTTCGTGGTGGCGGTCAACTGCTTCGCCGGGGCCCGGGCGTACGGTGCGCACGAGGTGTCGCGCGCCCTCGACCTGGAACGGGGCACCCCGGTGGTGCTGTGCGACGCGCGGGACCGGGACTCCGGCAAGGAGGTGCTGGTCCGGCTGGTCGAGTACGCCGGCCGGGTGCACTCCGCCCGGCTGCTCGCCTCGGTGGGCTGACGCCGCCCGCGTCATGCGCTGACGTCGGTTCACCGAGGTGGCGCGCCATATCGGTTCCTGCCGCTGCCGCTGCCGCGCCCGTTCGTGCCGCTGCCGCTGCCGCTGCCGCTGCCGCGCCGCGTCGGGACGGCCGTCGCGGGGGAGTGGGCCCCGGCACGCGTGGCGTGGTGGGTGCGGGCCGGGCGCCCCGCACGGGCCGGACCGGAGTGCCGGGCTGCATCCGGGGTGCGGTATGAGAAGAATGTCGCGCATGAGTCGAGCGTGGACCCGCCCCGGACCGGCCGCGGACCGCCGTCGCCGGACGATCCGGAGCGGCCTGACGTGACGCCGTTGGACACCCTCCGCCGCAAGGACCCGGGCCTGGTCGTCATCCGGCAGGCCGCCCGGGTGACGCTCGTGGCCTGCATCGGCTTCTACGTCACCCGCTATGTGTTCGACGACGCCGTGATGGCGGTGTATGCGCTGTTCGGGGCGGTGGCACTGGGGGCGCTGTCCCGGCTGCCACCGCCGCCCCGGCGCCAGTCCCGCATCTGCCTGGGCGCCCTCCCGGCGGCCTGGGCGCTCGTCACCGCCGGAACCGTGCTGGCCGGCAACACCTGGGCCGCGGCCGCCGGCATGGCCGTGGTGGGCTTCGTCGTCAGCTTCGCCGGCGTGGCCGGGCCCGCGCTCCGTGGAACCGCCAACGGCCTCCAGCTCTTCTACATCCTGCCGTGCTTCCCGCCCTACGCACTGGACACGCTCGGCTCCCGGCTGACCGGTGTCACCATCGGCGTCCTGGGCCTCGCGGTGGCCCAGCGGTTCCTCTGGCCCGACCCGGTGCCCACCCGGTACGAGGAGCGGCTGGCCCGGGCGGCCACCGCGCTCGCCGCCTGGCTCGGCCGGCTGCCGGCACCGGACCCGAACCCCTCCCGGGACGGCGACCACCACCCCGCCGCCGCGCCGGACGGGAGCGGCCACGTCACCGAACAGGCGCCGGCCGCCCGGGAGCCGGGGGCGGCGCCCAGGACCCCGGCGGACCGGGACGCGGAGGTCACCGCCGAGGCGCCGGCGGCCCTGAACGCGCTGCGGCCGAGCCACCTGCCCCATCTGGAGCGGCCCGCCTCACCCTCCGCCCACGACCGCGCCCTCAGCCAGGCCGCCATGGCCCTGCGCCGGCTGGGCACCCACCTGGAGGACCTCTCGGGTGCCCGCCCGGTGGCGCCCGCCGCGGCCGGCCGGGCGCTGCTCGCCGAAGTGGCGCGGACCCTGGACCGCACCGCGGACGCCCTGACCGCCGGCGTCGTACCGGCGGACGCCCCCCTGCTGGCCCACGGCCTCAAGGCACTGGCCGAGGAGCGGGCGGAGGCGCTGCGGACCGACCCCGGCGACTGGGCGCGCCGGGCACCCTGGGACGTCCTGGCCCGGCAGGCCGCCCTCAACGGCCAGATCTTCGTCACCGCGAGCCGGGTCGCCGCCGAGGGGCGGGCTGCGGTGAGCCGGGTGGCACCACCGTTCCGCTACGCCCGCCAGTCGGCCGCCACGTTGTGGATGCGGCGCTTCCACGCCCATCTGACCCGCCGTTCGGTGTACTGGCAGGGGGCGGTGCGCACCGCTCTCGCCCTGGCCGCGGCCCGGCTGGTGGTGGCACCGCTGGCGCTCACCCACGGCTTCTGGGTCCTGCTCGCCACTCTGACGCTGATGCGCGGCACCGCCGCCGACACCCGGACGTCACTGCGACAGGCGCTGATCGGCACCCTCTGCGGCGCGGCCTCCGCGGCCGTCGTCCTGACCGCCGTGGCCGGCCACCACGTGGTCTACCGGCTGCTGCTGCCGCCGCTGATGTTCGTCGCCTTCTGCGCCTCGCTGATCGGGCCGGGGGCGGTCCAGGGCCTCTTCACCCTGGTGGTGTCGATGGCGTTCGCCCAGCTGTCCCCGGTCAACTGGACGCTCGCCGAGGTGCGGTTCGTCGACGTGCTGGTGGGCGGTGTGGTCGGGGCCCTGATCGGGACGGTCGCCTGGCCGCGGGGGAGCTCCGGTGAACTGTGCCGCCTCGCCGCGGAGTTCATGGACCGCGCCGGAGCGGCCGTACGCGCCGCGGTCGACATGGTGTCCGGCCCGCCGGGCGATCCGGTGTCCGTCACCGCGGCCCGGACCGCCAACGCGGCGGCCCGGCAGACGATGGGACTGGCCCAGGCCGCGTACGAGATGTACGCCTCCGAACGCACCGACCCCGCGCTGCCCCACGTCGACTGGCAGGCGCTGTTCGGCACCGGCCAGGAGATGGTGCTCGGCGCCGAGAGCCTGACGGTGCACTACCCGCCCGGGGCACTGGACGCGGGGCCCGGGGTGCGCGGACATCTCACCGGGGTGGCGCGCCGGGTCGAGCAGGAGGGCGAAGCGCTGGCCGCCCGGCTGGGCAGCGGCCGGCCGGTGCGGTGGTGCGGGGCGGATACCGACGGGGCCGCGCCCGAGGTCCCGGCGGTGAACCCGGCCATGGACAGCCGTGCCGTCCTCGGGGCGACGAACACCGCGGTCTGGCTGCATCTGGTCACCAAGGACCTCGCCGGGCTGGGCCCCGAGCGGCCGGGGGCAGTGCCGTCCCCCGGCCGGAGCGGGATCCGCTGAGGGGCCCGGAGCGGCGCGCGCAGGCCGGTCAGCCACCGCGTCGACGAGGCTGGTTCGGCAGAGCGCGTCGGCCTCGGCGTCGGCCCGATCTGCCGGACTCCCCGCAGACCGGCGGACGCCGAAGCCTCACTCCCGGGTGATGTGCCGATGGGGGCGGGTGCGAAAACCGACCCCGGTCACTGGCCCACCCTTCCGTCGACGCACTCGCGCAACAGGTCGGCGTGCCCGCAGTGACGGGCATACTCCTCGACCCGGTGCACCATCAGCTCCCGGACCGCGATCCCGTCCTTCCCCACGCGCTCGCCGAGGTCCGGGTGCTCGGCCAGCGCGGCGTCGGTCGCGGCCTGCTCACGCTCCAGATCAAAGAACGCGGCGTCGACCACGGCCTGCTCGGCGACTGCTCCGCCGAAGTCCGCGTCCCGCTCGCCGTACAGCTTCGGCAGCGGGTCGCCGTCGCTGATCCAGTTGCGCCAGTCCCGTTCCACCTCGGCGAGGTGCCGGACCAGGCCGAGCAGCGACATCGTCGACGGCGGAACCGACCGACGGGCCAGCTGCCCCGGATCCAGGCCCTCGCACTTCATCCGCAGGGTCATGCGGTAGTTCGTCAGGAAGTCCTGCAGCGTCGCCGGCTCGCCGTCCGGACTGGGACCCTCGCTGTTGCGCGGGTCCTTGTCCGGGTCGGCCCACATGTCGGGGTAGACGGTTGCCTGGGTCCAGCGCGCGGGTCAGTCAGTCATACCGGGCATGTTCGCCTGCGACGGCCGGGCCCGCCACAGATTTCCCGCTTCGGGGTGACGACATGGGGCATCGGAAGGGCGCGCCACCCCGGGCTCGTCCGTCTCGGTGAGGAGCGCGTCCAGCAGGCCGGGCGGGTACGGCATCCGTCGACGGGCCGCGCCGGTGCCGCAATCGCTGCGGTGGCCGTCCGGCGGGTCGGCCGGCACCTTCGTCAGTCGGCCAGGCCGGCCATGGCGACGACCCGGTCGATGTGCACCCGTACCAGCACCTCGCCCGGCACGGCGTTCCGGGCGCCGAACTCCTCGGCGTGATCCGCCCCCATGTAGCGGGCGGCGATCCGCGTCGCCCACTTCCGGAGATCCGCGAGGTCGTCGCTCAACTCGGCCCGCCCGGTGAGGGTGACGAACGCGAACGGCGGCCGGTCGTCGTCCACGCAGATGGCCACCCGCTGGTCACGGGTCAGATTGCGTCCCTTGACGGTCTCCTTGCCGGTGGTGAAGACCAGATCGTCGCCGTCCAGCAGGAACCACACCGGGGCGACGTGCGGGGCCTGGTCGGCCCGCACGGTCGACACCTTGGCGGTGCGGGTACCCTGCGTGACGAACGCGCGCCACTCGTCATGACTCATCGTGTGTGCCATGCGGTCCATCCTGTGCCATGGGTGAGGGCACCGCGCGCTGCGACGCCCGGTCCGTGGTCAGCGGGTTGCCCGGATGGCCGAGGTGGGACAGGCTGGCACGGAAGTCGCACCGAACCGCCGACGGGGAGGCACCGCATGGCCCTCGACAAAGAACTCGACTGGCTGCTGGACGATCTGACACAACGGGTTCCGCACATACGGCACGCCCTGGTGCTGTCGAATGACGGTCTGGTGACCGCGGCGAGTGAAGCGCTCGCGCGGGAGGACGCGGAACACCTCGCCGCCGTCTCCTCCGGGCTGCACAGCCTCGCCAAGGGTTCGGGGCACCACTTCGGCGTCGGCCGGGTGCGGCAGACCATGGTCGAATTCGACGACGGCGTGCTGTTCGTGACGGCCGCCGGCGACGGCAGTTGCTTGTGCGTGCTCGGCACCGCCGATGCCGACATCGGTCAGGTGGCCTACGAGATGACGCTGCTGGTCAACCGGGTCGGTGAGCACCTGGCGGTCGCCGCCCGGCAGCACGGCGGGACGATCAGCGGCCTCTGACGCGGTGGGCGGAACGGAATTCCCCGCGATTCCGTTCCGTTCCGCATGGCTGGGTGCTGGGTGCTGGGTGCTGGGTGCTGGGTGCTGGGTGCTGGGTGCATGTGGGCATGTGGGCTCTCGGCTTTCGGCTTTCGGTGCTTGGCTGCTCGCTGCGCTCGATGGGCTGGTGCTCGGGGCGGGCCTGCCGCATGGCCCGGCATGCGTCCGGAGGGGGCGGCTCCCCCGGCACAGCGGTCCCTGACGGTTCTCCGGTGACGGTCCTCCCCCTGTCGTCGTCGCTCCGGCGGATGTCGGCCAGCGGAGGAAGTGGTCTCCGGGGGACAAGGGAGAGGCCTCCGGGGACGTCGTCTCCGGCGGTTGCTCCTGATGGGCACGTCCCGCAGGGAGGCCCCTCCGCGGCGCGGCGGGGTGACCGCCACCGCGCTCGCGAAGAGTTATCCACAGGCCCGGCGCTGTGAGCGGAACCCGACTACGGTCGTCACCGAGAGTGAACGGATCGTGGAGCGTGGTCGGGGGAGGACCGTCATGGCAGTACGGCATGGAGTGCATGGAGTCCCGGGTACCGAGGAGACGCTTGCGCCCGCACGGGCCGCGGAGGAGCTGGGCCTGAAGCCGGAGGAGTTGGACCTCGCGGTCCGGCTGGACGAAGTGCGGACGGTCACCGAGCCCGGCTCGGGGCGCCGACGGGTGCCCCGAGCCGAAGTGTCCCGGCTGACCCGGGGCGAAGGCTTCCCGTGGGGGCTGCGGGAGTGCGTCCGACTCCTGGTGACGGCAGCGGCGGCGGAGCTGATGGGGATCACGCCGGAGCGCTTCACCCGTCTCGCGAAAGTGGGCTGCTTCAGCCCGGTGACCTTTCGCATCAACCGCTATCGGGCCGTGGTGTGGCTGTATGCCGCGGTGGAGCTGCGGACGTTCGCGGCTCGCCATCCGGGCCTGCTGACCGGCAGTACACCCAAGAACCTCCGGTCGATGCTGGATGCCGGAGAGGACTGGCGGGCCCGGAACTGGCGCAGTCGCCGGATCGGGCAACTGGCGCGGCAGGCGGAGGACCCATGGGAGCGCGCGGCGGTATCAGCCGCGGTGCTCGGCCCCGAGGAGCTCGCGGCCGTCGTCGGTGATCCCGCCGAGCGCGACTACCTGCGGGGGCTGCGGCCCGCCCTGGTGCCCGTGCCCCGTGTCGAGACTCCGACCTGGAGTGTGGTGCGGCGGCTGATCACCGCGGATGACCCGGACGAGGTCCTTTGGCACCGGATCGGGCTGGTGCTCTCCTTGGAGGAAGCGAGAGCGGCACGCTCGGCGCCGGACGCCCGGTCCGACGGGATGCCGCGGCCCGAACCGCCCGACGGGGCGGATCCGTTGGGCGAGCCCGCACCGCGGGAACCAACGGAGGAGCCGCCACGGAGTGACGAGTGCGGTCCGGTGCGTGCGTCCGCTGCCACAGCCCTGCCTGCTCCGACCGCTCCGACCACTTCGACTGGACCGACTGCCCCGGCGGCCGGGCAGCGCGCCGGCCGGGCCTACGTGGGTGGGTCCCGGCGGCCACCGGGACGGAAGCCGGAGACCGGCAGTCGTCGGACGCCTGCACCGACACCGGCGTCCGTGACACGGGGCCCGGATGGCCCGCGGCGTCGCCGGGGCGCGTGCGGGCCATGAACACGGACTGTGTTCCGGCCGCGTTGGTCGTGTCCTCTCGGCCCACAGCCGATGGGGCCATGGTCTCCGGGCATGCGCTTCCGGCGTCCCTTCTTCCCAGGAGTCCCGGTCCTTGGATTCTCGGTCCTTGGATTCGTGGTTGTCGAAGCACCGGCCCTCGGAGCCGAGAGTCTCCGTGTCGTGTGCCCCGTGCCCCGTGCCCCGTGCCCCGTGCCGCGTGCCGCGTGCCCCGTGTCGCGTGCCCCGTGCCCCGGGTCTCCGAGCCGGCGTCGCTGGAAGCCGGAGCACGGGTACCCGCTGGGCGAGCTCCCGGCATCAGTCGTCGATCCTGCGGAACAACCCCTCCTGCATCACCGACACCAGAAGTCGGCCTTGGCGGTCGAAGATCTGGCCCCGTGCCAGCCCGCGCGCTCCCGTCGCGATGGGGGACTCCTGCTCGTACAGGAACCACTCGTCCGCCCGGAACGGCCGGTGGAACCACATGGCGTGGTCCAGGGAAGCGATGTCGAACCCGCGCGAGCCCCAGAGCGGTTCCACCGGTACGCGGACCGCGTCCAGAAGCATCATGTCGCTTGCGTAGGTGAGCGCGCAGGTGTGGGTCAGTTCGTCGTCGCCCAGCGGCCCGACGGCCCGCATCCACACCGCGCTGCGCGGCTCGACGCCCTTCAGCTCTTCCGGGGACCAGCGCAGCCGGTCGACGTAGCGAATATCGAAGGGTTGCCGCCGGGCCATGCGCTCCAGCCTCTCGGGCATGGCACCGAGGTGTTCCCGGATCTCGTCCGCAAGGTTCGGCAGGTCCTCGGGTCCGGGGACCTGGGGCATGGGCAGCTGCTGTTCGATGCCGGACTCCGGCAGATGGAAGGAGGCGGTGAGGTTGAAGATGGTGCGGCCCTGCTGCACGGCCACCACACGACGGGTCGTGAAGGAGCGGCCGTCCCGGACCCGCTCCACCTGGTACACGATCGGCACGCCGGGCCGCCCGGGTCGCAGGAAATAGGCGTGCAGGGAGTGCACGGGCCGTTCTCCGTCCGTGGTCCGCCCCGCGGCCACCAGGGCCTGCCCGGCCACCTGGCCGCCGAACACACGCTGCAGGGACTCCTCAGGACTGCGCCCGCGGAAGATGTTCAGCTCGATCTGTTCCAGATCGAGCAGGTCGACGAGCCGTTCGGCGGGGTTGGTCATCACTGCTCCTCGTCTCGTGTCCGGCGCTCCCCGTGCCGGCGGTGCCGGACCAGGTCTGCCGTACCGATCGTGCCGTGCCCACGTGCCCGGAGGCCGCACCTCACGGCGGCGTTCCCGGCCGGTGATGCTCCGGATCCGGGAGGGCGTCTCCGCCGGGCGGCGCTCCCCGGGGCTTCGGTGGGGAGGGTGGCCCTCACCGGGCCTCGCTCCTCCGGTGAGCCCGGTTCGGAAGACAGACCTTAGAGCGTGATCCGGCCATCCCCGTATTCCGGGCCGTGGCGCGGTGGTGAATCCCGTGGAGGGGGACTCCGTGCCGCCCACGGCACGGTGCGTGGACGCGCCGAGGTCGGACAGCGCGTCCACGGAAGGGGAAACGGTCCGGACAGGCGCCCGCGCCATCCGGACGGGCACCCGAACGAACCGGGCGGGCACCCGAACGAACCGGGCGGGGGCGCCCTTCACAACCCGGCGGCGACCGGCACCCTTCACAACCCGGCGGCGACCGGCGCCCTGCACAACCGGGCGGTGACCGGCGTGCGCCTCACCCCGACGTACCGTCAGTGGGAGTCGGCAGCCCCGGCCCCGTGCAGTGGACGTCCCGCCGTGGCACGGTGCCCCGCACCAGGTACTCGGCGGCGGTGGTGTCCACGCAGGCGTTGCCGCGGCTGG
This sequence comes from Streptomyces sp. NPDC002055, assembly GCF_040296705.1. NCBI lineage: Bacteria > Bacillati > Actinomycetota > Actinomycetes > Kitasatosporales > Streptomycetaceae > Streptomyces > Streptomyces sp. NPDC002055. Next base: position 37,172 of record NZ_JBEOXS010000021.1, on the reverse strand, counting down.
CGAAGACGCCGTGCGAGTAGTCCTGGTGGAGCGTCACCAGGCGCGATCCGGGCAGGCGGCGGTGCATGGCCCGTGCCCCGGGGAGCGGGGTCACCGGGTCGTGTGCCGAGTTCACCAGCAGGACCGGAGGAGCGGCGGCGGAGCCGAGCGCGGTCCTGCGTTCCGGCCGGTGGGACCAGTAGGCGCAGGTCCAGGCCTCCATGCCGGTGAGCACCGGCAGCGGGTCGAGGGAGCGCAGCCGGTCCAGATCGTGCCGGATCCGCGACGGGGTGGGCCCGGGGCCGTCGGCGCATTTGACGGCACGGTTGGCGGCTTCGTAGGTCCGGGACTCGGGGCCCGTGAACGGCTCGGCGGGGCGCAGGCCGTCCACCGTGCCGTGGTCGAGGTAGGCACGGATCCCCGCGGCCAGGCCGGTCCAGCGCTCGGTGCGGCCCAGCGCCCGGTAGACCGCCCGGTCGAACTCGGCGGTGCCGAACCCGTCTACCGGACGCCCGGCGAGGCCGACGCGGGCGCGCGTGTAGTGGGCGCGGACCTCCGCGCGCGTCGCGCCGAGCCGGAACCGGGCGGGGTGCGCGGAGGCCCAGTCGAAGAACGTGTCACGCGCCCGGAGCAGCGCCTCGGCCTGTCGGAGGTCGAAGTCGTGCCAGTCCTCGGGGGCGACGACGCTGTCCAGCACCATGCGATCGACCCGCCGGGGATGCAGCGCGGCGTAGGCGGCGCCCAGATAGGTGCCGTAGCTGACGCCGAGGAAGCTGAGCCGGCGCTCGCCCAGGGCGGCCCGGATGGCGTCCATGTCCCGTGCGGCCTCGGTGGTGCCGAGGTGGGGGAGGGCGGTGCCCGTTCCGGAGGCGCAGTCCTGCGCGGTGCGTCGCAGGCTGTCGAGGAGAGCGCGTTCGGAGGCCGCGTCGTGCGGCAGGGGGTCGCGTCCGGGCGCGTCGAACAGCCCTCCCATGGGGCCGCAGTCCGCCGGGCCGCTGCGCCCGGTGCCGCGTGGGTCGAAGCCGATCACGTCGAACGAGCGGCGCACCGGTTCGGGCAGTTTGGCCCGCTTGGTGGTGGCGTAGTCGAGTCCGGTGCCGCCCGGCCCGCCGGGGTTGACCAACAGGATGCCGCGCCGCTCGGACGGCTTCCCGGAGGCGGGGATGCGGGATATCGCGATGTCGGTGCGGCGGCCCTCGGGGTGCCGCCGGTCGAGCGGTACCCGCAGTGTGGCGCATTCGATGCGGTCGGGTGCGGGCGGGGCGGGGACGTCCGCGGGGCACGGGGCGAAGCGCGGCCGCTCGGCGGGTGCCACCACGCCTGACGGTGCAGTCCCGGCGCGGGCCGGAAGAGCCGGTGTGATCGAGGTCACGAGGGTGACGGCGGTGCAGATCAGGGCGGGTGAACGCCAAGGGCGGCGTGGTGCGGGGGAGTTCATGGGTCTCGTTTCTCGAGTGCGGATCGATGCGGGGATCGATGCGCGGAGGGCTCCGGGATGACAATGAAAATGATTATCGATATCGTCTTGCTCGGTCAACGCCGCTGCCCCGACGACGGGCCGCACCACTGGAAGGGACACCGTGGGACATCTGCTGATGATCGAGAGCTGGGTGGGAGCCATGAGCCGGCTACTGCCGCGCGCCATCGGCGAAGCCGGGCACCGATTCACGTTCCTCACCAGGGACCTGCACCACTACCTGCGGTCCGCCCCGCCCGGCGCGCCACATCCGCTGCTCGCCGCGCACAACGTGGTCACCGCGGACACCAACGACCTCTCCGCCTTGCTGCCCCACGCGGCCCGGTTGCACGAGGTGCTGGAGTTCGACGGCGTGCTGTCGTCCTGCGACTACTACCTCCCGGCCGTCGCACGCGTCGCCGAACACCTCGGGCTTCCCGGGCCCGCCCCGCACGCCGTGGAGGCCGCCTGCCGCAAGGACGCGACCCGGCGGGCCCTGGAGGCCGCGGGCGTGCCCGGCCCGCGCTACGCCGTGTGCGAGGACTGGACCGAGGTCGTCGCGGCTGTCCGGCGGATCGGCTTCCCCCTGGTCGTCAAGCCGGTCGACCTGTGCGCCGGAATGCATGTCCGGGAGGTCGCCGACGAGGCCCAACTGGCCGACTGCTACCAGGCACTGCGCGGCTTCCCCGTCAATGCCCGGGGGCAGCGCCGTACTCCCGTCGTCCTGCTGGAGGAGCTGCTCACCGGGCCCGAGGTGAGCGTCGAGACCGTGTCCCACGACGGCACGTGCCAGGTGGTCGGGGTGACCGACAAGAGCGTGGGCGGCGCCCCGTCGTTCATCGAGACCGGGCACATGTTCCCGGCCGGACTGGACGCGGACCGGGAGCGCGCCGCGACCGGCACGGCGGTGGCCGCGCTCGCCGCCCTCGGACTGGATCAGGTGGTCGCCCACACCGAGATCAAGCTGACGGACCGGGGCCCGCGTGTGGTCGAGGTGAACCCGCGCCCGGCGGGCAACCGCATCACCGAACTGGTGCGGCACGTCAACGGAGTCGACCTCGCCGCCGCGGCGGTCGACGTGGCGCTCGGCCGCACGCCCGATCTGAAGCCCCGCCCCACGGGAGTGCACAGCGCGGCCATCGGCTTCCTGCTGCCCGACCGGGACGGCGAACTCACCGGCTTCGACGGAGCGGACGCCGCCGCATCCGCGGCCGGGGTCCGCGAACTGCAGCTGGCCGAGCCCGGCAGGACGGTACGCACGGCCACCAGCAACAACGAGTACCTGGGGCACGTCCTGGCCGTCGACACCACGGGGGCCGGAGCCCGGGCCCTGGTGGAGGAGATCCTCGCCGGACTGCGCCCCCGGTACGCCGCTGACGGAGCCCTCGGTCTCGAGGACGCAGGTACGGACGACCCGCGAGGTACGGATGACCCGCGAGGTACGCACGCACCCCGAGACGTGGACGCGCGACGAGACGTGGACGCACCACGGGACACGGGCGCCCCACGAGGTACGGCCGCCCCACGAGGTACGGAAGCCACCGCGCCGGGGGAGTCCGCGGAGCCGGCCGGACCGTCCCCCGCCGAGCAGCGGCCGGTGACGTCGGCCGGTCACCCCTCCCCGGCCCGACGCGAGCGTGAGCATGCGCCCGCCGATGCGGCGGAGGGTGCCCGGTGACGGCCGCATCCACCGCCTCGACGGTGCCCGCCGCCACCGCCTTGACGGTGCCCCTCGCCACTGCGTCAACGGTGCCCACCACCCCGGTTCCCGCCCCGGCCCGCACCTGGGCCGAGCTCGTACGCCGGGTCCGGGACGGGGAGTTCGGTCCCGATCCGGCCAGGCTGCGCATCGCCCTCGCCTTCACCACCTGCCAGGCGGTGCGCCACGACGGGCGCGCCGGCGGCTATCGCAACGAGGTGCTCAGCCTGCGGCTCGCCGAAGCCGTCGGCTCGTGCGCCGTGGAGCCCGGTGCGCTCTCTCTCACGACCCTCGACGACTGCGTCGGCGCCGATGTCGCCGGGCTGCTCGACCACCCGCTGCGGGCTGTACGGGTCGCAGCGCTGGACGCCTATCTGATGCACCGGCTCCCGCACACGCCCCAGCAGGGGGCGCAGCCGTATCCGCTGCCCGCCGGAAGCAGCCTGGACAAGTCACGGGCCCGCGCCCGGGCCGTCGTCGAGCTGCTGCCGTCCGCTCCCGCGGTGCGGCGGGTGCTGGTCGTCGGTGTCGTCAACTCCCTGCTGGAGCAGTTGCGGGAGCGCGGCACGGCGTATGTGCCCTGCGACCTCAAGGGCGGCACCACGGAGTGGGGAGACCGGATCCGTACCGACGCCATGGCCGAGCTCCCGCACTGCGACGCGATCCTGGCCTCGGGGATGACGCTCGGCAACGGCACGTTCGAGCCGCTGCTGGAGCACGCCCGCGCCACGGCCAAGCCGTTCGTGCTGTTCGCGCAGACCGGCAGCGCCGTGCTGCCGCGGTTCCTGGGCGCCGGGGTCACCGCGGTCAGCGCCGAGCCCTACCCCTTCTTCTGGCTCGACGGCGGCCCCGGAACCGTCCACCGCTACGGCGTCGCGCCCCACGGCGCGGGAGGTGCCGGATGACCACGACCGTCACCGAACAGCCCGCCGCGCCGGAGCTGCTGGCCCTGCTGGGCCGTACTCCCATGGCCCGGATCACCGCGCCCCTGCCGCTGCCTCACCCCGGCTTCTGGGCGAAGCTGGAGGCCCAGGGCGCGGGCGGGATGAAGGCGCGGGCCGCCGTCGCCATGCTGCACGGAGCCCGGTCACGCGGCGAACTGCGGCCCGGCGCGCCCGTGGTGGAGTCCACCTCCGGAACGCTCGGGCTCGGACTGCTCTTCGCCGGGCAGGCCCTCGGCCACCCGATCGTGCTCGTCGGCGACACCGAACTCGAGGCGTCCATGCGCCGGCTGCTGCGGGCCCACGGAGCGCGACTCGAACTCGTCGACAGGCCCGCGCCCGTCGGCGGCTGGCAGGCCGCCCGCATCTCCCGGCTGCGTGAACTGCTCGCCGAACTCCCCGACGCCTACTGGCCCGATCAGTACAACAACCCCGACAACACCACCGGGTACGCCGCCATGGCCGCCGAGATCGGCGACACGCTCGACCACCTCGACGTGCTGGTGTGCAGTGTCGGAACCGGAGGGCACAGCGCCGGGATCACCGGGCCGCTGCGCCGCCGCTGGCCCGGACTGCACGTCATCGGGGTGGATTCCATCGGCTCCACGATCTTCGGACAGCCCGGCCGGTCCCGGCTGATGCGGGGCCTCGGCAGCAGCATCCACCCGCGCAACGTGCGGCACGAGCTGTTCGACGAGGTGCACTGGGTCGGTCCCGTCGAGGCCGTGGACTCCTGTCGCCGGCTGGCTCGCGGCTGCTTCGTCAGCGGGGGCTGGAGCACCGGGGCCGTCGCCCTGGTCTCCGCCTGGGCGGCCCGCACCCGTCCGGGGGCGGCGGTCGCCACCGTCTTCCCCGACGGCCCCCACCGCTACCTCCACACCGTCTTCGACGACGACTACTGCCTGGCCCACGGCCTCGGCACCGGAGGGCCGCCCGCCGACCGGCCCGTCGAGATCCCCCATCCGTGCGCCGTCGAGGCCACCGGCTGGACCCGCTGCCGCACCGTCGTCGACCCCGGGGCACAGGGGACACCCCGGGCGCCCGGAGCACCCGGAATGCCCGGCGTGCTCGGAACACACCGCCCCCGCCAGGAGGACCGGCCATGAGGCTCACCGTGCGCACCACCTCCCTCGACCTGCGGGAACCCCTGCGGATCTCCCGTTCCGTCATGTCCTCGCGCGACGCGGTGTGGGTGCGTGTCGAGCACCGGGGCGTGTCCGGCCACGGCGAAGCCGTCGGCTCCGCCTATCTCGGACTCGCCGCGGCCGACGCCGCCCGCACGCTGCACGGCATCGCGCCCGCCCTCGCCCGCTTCCCCGACCCGGAAGCCGCACTGGACACGCTCCACCACGGTGACCTGCTGCCGCCCGGCACGCCCGCCGGTGTGGAGGCGGCCCTGGAGAGCGCGTTGCTCGATCTCGTGGGCAAGCGGGACGGCCTGCCGCTGCACGCGCTGCTCGGCGCACCGGCCGCACCGGTCGCCGCCACCGCCCGCACCATCGGCATCACCGCCCCGGACCGGGCCGCGGCACAGGCCCGCGCCCTCGTCGGCCAGGGCTTCACCGTCCTCAAGATCAAGGCCGGCTCCCCCGACCCGGCGGAGGACCTGGACCGGGTGGCGGCGGTGCGGGATGCCGCGGGCCCCGTCCGGATGCTGCTCGACCCCAACGGCGCCTGGAGCCCCCGCCGGGCGGAGAAGCTGCTGCCGCGCTTCGCGGCGGCCGGGGTCGAGGCCGTGGAACAGCCCATCGCCCCCGGCGACCCGGACACCCTCGCGTGGCTCGCCGAGCACTCCCCGCTGCCCGTCATCGCCGACGAGGACGCGACGGCGTACGAGGACACCCTGCGTCTCGCGGGCCGCGTCCAGGGCGTGAACATCAAGCTCGCCAAGTGCGGCGGTGTCCACCGGGCCCTGCGGATCTGCGCGGCCCTCGAAGGGAGCGGCACCGGCGTCATGCTGGGCTGTCTCACCGCCAGTTCCCTCGGCATCGCCCCCGCCGTGCACCTCGTGGACCGGGCCACCTGGGTCGACCTCGACGGTCACCTCCTGCTCGCCCATGATCCCTGGCAGGGCATCGGCGGCACCGACGGCACGGTCCGCGCCGCACCGGAGCCCGGCCTCGGTGTCTCGGCCGTGACGCAGCATGCCTCGGCCGTGAACCAGCCCGTCTCAGCCGTGAGCCGGCACGTCTCCGCCACGCACCGCACCCCGCCCGACGTTCGCCCCGGCCCCGAACCACGCACCACTCCCCAAGAACCGCGCACCACCTCCGAAAAGCCCGAAGAACCTGTGGAACCCGTAGAACCCGTAGAACCCGAAGAAGAGGCCGCCCCGTGAAGACCCTCCGAACCATCCGGGACTTCCCCCTCGCCGTGCAGTTGCTCCTGATCAACCAGCTCGGTGTCAACACCGGCTTCTACCTGCTCATCCCCTATCTCGCCACCCACCTGGGCGAGGACCTGGGGATGAGCGCGGCGGTCGTCGGCATCGTGCTCGGCGTGCGGAACCTCAGCCAGCAGGGCCTGTTCATCGTCGGCGGCTCGGCCGCCGACCGGCTCGGCGCCCGCGGCGTGATCATCGCCGGCTGCGCCCTGCGCACGGTCGGATTCGGCCTGTTCGCCCTGGGCGACGGCCTCCCGGTGCTGCTCGCCGCCTCCGTACTGAGCGGGCTGGCGGGCGCGCTGTTCAACCCGGCCGTCCGCGCCTACCTCTCCGTCGAGTCCGGGGACCGCAAGGCCGAGGCGTTCGCGCTGTTCAACATGTTCGCCACGACCGGAGCTCTGATCGGTCCGCTGCTCGGCAGCGCCCTGCTGCTGGTCGACTTCCGGGCGTCCGCGCTCACCGCGGCGGGGATCTTCGCCGTCCTCACCGTCGCCCAGGCCGTCGTCCTGCCCGCCCGCGAGGTGCCGGCGAACCGGGGCGGCGTGCTGGGGGACTGGCGCGAAGTCCTCTCCAACCGCCGCTTCCTGGCCTTCTCCACCGCCATGGTCGGCATGTTCACCCTGGAGAACCAGCTCTATCTGCTCCTCCCGGACGGTGCCCGCGCCGCGACCGGACTCCCCGGGGCGGCGAGCGCGGTGTTCCTGGTCGGCACCGTCGCCAACCTCGCCCTGCAACTGCGCGTCACCACCCGGCTGAAGCACCGCGGCAGCCGCGGACGCTGGATCACGGCCGGGCTGGTCCTCATGGGACTCGCGTTCCTGCCGCCGGCGGTCGCCCTCGGCGGACCGCCCGCCGACGGGGCGGGGGAGGCGGTGCTGCGGCTGCTGCCCGTCCTTGCCGGAGCGTTCCTGCTCTACCTGGGCATCATGGTGGCCCAACCGTTCGTCATGGAGCTCATACCCGAGTTCGGCCGGGAAGAGCTCACCGGCACCTACTTCGGCATCTTCTACGTCGTCTCCGGCATCGCCGCCGCCGTCGGGAACACCGCGGTCGGCTGGGCCATGGACACCGGTCAGGGCACGGGCCGGGACTGGCTGCCCTGGCTGTGCTGCCTCGCCTTCGGACTGCTCTCGGCCGCCGGCGTCGACCGGCTGCGGCGGCTCCGTGCCCTGCCCGAGCCCCGGCCCCGGCCCGTCGCTGCCACCGCCACCTCCACCTCCGGGGAGAAGGTGTCATGAGCGGGAACCTGCTGACCGACCACCCGGAGCTGTACGAGGCCCAGTTCCCCGACCATGACCGCATCGCCGCCCGCTGGGCCGAGGACGTGCTGCTCCGGCACGGCGCCGGGCACCGGATACTCGACGCGGGATGCGGCACCGGCCGCGACGCGCACTGGCTCCACCGGAGCGGTCGCGACGTGCTCGGCATCGACCTCGCCGGGACCATGCTCGACCACGCCCGCGCCCGCCACCCCGGCCCCGACTACCGCCGTGCCGACCTGCGCGCCTTCGACCTGGGGCGCACCGTCGACGCCGTGCTGTGCCTGGACAGCGCCCTGCTCTACTGCCACACCAACGACGAGCTGACCGGCTTCCTGGACAGCTGCCGACGGCATCTCGCCCCCGGCGGTCTGCTCGTCGCCGAGATGCGCAACGGCGCGTACTTCCTCGGCCGCACCGACCTCCTCGACCGGCCGCGTACCCGCGACCTGACCTGGCAGGGCACCACCCACACCTCGACCACCACCCTCCGGGTCGACCGCGCCGCCCAACTGCTGCGCCGACGGCGGGTGTGGACCTCCGACGCCGGAACACCGCCGGTGGAACAGCACTCCGCCTGGCGGCTGCTCTTCCCGCAGGAGCTGCGCCAGGTGCTGGCCTCGGCCGGGTTCGAGGTGCTGGAACTCCACGACGGCCCCGGCCCGCGCACGGAGCCGGCCTGGCACCCCGGCGGACCCGAGCCCGCCGGCACCGCCGACGGGGACCGCCTGCACCTGGTCGCCCGGCTGTCTCCCTGACCACACGGCCCCGACCACCCCGATCCACGACGGGTCCCGCGCCGACGCACGACGTGCCTCGGGCCGCCGCCGACGCACCGCGGACCACGTGCCTTGCGCCGCCGACGCACAGCGAGCCTCGCCCCGCCTCCGCACCGCGCCCCCGCCCGCTGATGCGCGAAGCGGATCCACCCCGCTACCCAACCGCCCCGCTACTCACCCCGAGCCCCATACCCACCCCGAGCCCTGTGGCTCCCCTCCCGACCCAGGACGGACGACGGTGACCGAACCCCGCCCCGGCAGCTTCCCCTCCGCTGCCCCTTCCGCTGCCCCCTCCTCCGCTGCCTCCTCCACCGAGCCCTCTTCCGCTCACTCCTCCTCCGGCGATTCCGCCATGACCCGGCGCCGGGCGCTCGCCGCCGGCTCCGGTGCCGCCGCGGCCCTCGCCCTCGCCGGCTGCGCCACCGGCCCCGGTACCGATTCCGGTTCCGGTTCCGGCGGCGGCAAGCCGCGGCGCGGTGGGCGGCTCCGTGCCGCGTTCGCCGGCGGCGGCGCCGCCGAATCGCTCGACCCCCACCTGGGCAGCCTGTTCGTCGACGCGGCCCGGGCCAAGGCCCTGTTCGACAAGCTCGCCGACTTCGGGGCCGACATGACCGCCCGGCCGCGGCTGGCCGAACGCTGGGAGCCGCACGGCGGGCTCGACCGCTGGCGGGTCACGCTCCGCACCGCGCATTGGCACGACGGCAAGCCGGTCACCGCGCGGGACGTGCTCCACAGCTACCGCCGGATCGCCGACCCCGACCGGGCGTTCCGCGCGAAGGCCTCCCTGGAACCCATCGACCTCGACGCCAGCCGGGCCGTGGACGACCGGACCGTCGAGTTCCGGCTCAAGCGGTCCTTCGCCGAATTCCCCAACGTGCTGGCCGCGTTCGGCGCGTACATCGTGCCCGAGGGGACCGACCGCTTCGACGAGCCGGTGGGCTCCGGCCCGTTCCGCTTCGTCTCCTTCCGGCCCGGCCGCTCCCTCGTCGTCAAGCGCTTCGACGACTACTGGGAGGGCGCCCCCCACCTGGACGAGCTGGAGTTCGTCATCGCCGGCGAGGAGTCGGCCCGCGTCAACGCCCTCCTCGGCGGCCAGGTCGAGTACGCGCACGAGCTGAACCCCACCACGGCCCGCGCCCACGAGAACGGCGGCCAGATCGACATCGTCCGGATGCGGAACAGCGCCATGCAGGCGTTCGCCATGAAGACCGACCGGGCCCCCTTCGACGACCGGCGGGTCCGCGAGGCGTTCTTCCTCATCGCCGACCGCGAGGAACTGGTGCGGGGGGCGCTCTCCGGCGCCGGCGAGGTCGGCAACGACCTGTTCGGCAAGGGCTACCGCTACTACGCCAAGGGTCTGCCGCAGCGCGAACAGGACCTGAAGCGCGCCCGGAAGCTGCTGCGCGAGGCGGGGCACGACCGGCTCACCGTCACCCTCGACACCTCCCCGGTCGCCACCGGCTTCCCGGAGGCCGCCGAGATCTTCAAGGACCAGGCCGCCCGGGCCGGCGTCACCGTGCGGATCGCCGTCGGCGACAAGGACACCTACTGGAACGACATCCTCGAATCCGGCACCTTCTGCTGCTACCGCTCGGGCGCGATGCCCATCGAGTCCCATGTCTCCCAGCGGCTGCTCAGCGACTCCACCACCAACGCGACGCACTGGAAGCACCGGGACTTCGACGCGCTCTACCAGCAGATCCAGTCGACCCGGGACGAAGCGGAGCGGACCGCGCTCTACGCCCGGATGCAGCGCCGGCTGCACGCCGAAGGCGGCTTCCTCGTCTGGGGATTCGCCGACTGGATCGTCGGGACGGCCCGCACCGTCCGCGGGGTACGGGCCGAGGCCCCCGCCAACACCCTCGACTGGGCGCGCTTCGACACGGTGTGGCTCGCGTGAGCACCGGCCGCACCTGGCTGCCGCGGCGGCTGGCGCTGGGCGGCATCCAGATCGCGGGCGTCGTCCTGCTCGTCTTCCTGCTCACCGAGGCGCTGCCCGGGGACGCGGCCGTCACGCTCGCCGGGGACCACCCCGACCCGGAGCGCATCGCGCGGATCCGGGAGACCCTGGAGCTCGACCGCCCCGCCACGGAACGCTTCCTGGACTGGGCGGGCGGGCTGCTCCACGGCGACCTGGGGCGGTCACTGGTCTCCGGCCGGCCGGTGGCCGACGCCCTCGCGGCGGGCACCGGCCCCACCCTGCTGCTGGCGCTCTGCGCGCTGCTGTTGATCGTCCCTGTCGCCACCGGGCTCGGGGTGCTGGCCGCGCGGCACGAAGGCGGCCGGGTGGACCGGGCGATCAGCGCCGGCACGCTGGGCGTCCACGCCGTCCCCGAATTCGCCCTGGGGGTGCTGCTCGTCGCCGTGTTCGCCCTCGGACTCGGCTGGCTGCCGCCGACCGCCGTCGGCGCCGGCCCCCTGCTCGGCCGGCCCGCCGTCCTCGTCCTGCCCGTGCTGGTGCTGCTCGCCCGCCCGGTGTGTTCGATCAGCCGGCTGGTGCGGGCCGGGATGATCGAGGCGATGGCCTCGCCGTACGTCGCGCAGGCCCGGCGGTACGGGCTCACCGGGGCCCGGGTCCGCTACGCGCACGCACTGCCCAACGCGGTGGCGCCCGCGGTGCAGCAACTCGCCCGCACCTGCGACTGGCTGCTGTCCGGAGTGATCGTCGTGGAGGCGCTGTTCGTGATACCCGGGCTGGGCACGGTGCTGGTGGACGCCGTCGCCGCCCGGGACCTCCCGGTGATGCAGGGACTCGCCGTGGTGTTCGGCGTCGTCACCGTCACGCTGAACCTGGCGGCCGACGTGGTCGTGCACCGGCTCGCACCCCGATCGGAGGCCGCCGCATGACCCCCGGCACGAACACCCCGTCCGTCCGCCCGGCCGACGAGGATCCTCGCCGGTCCGGCACCCGACGCACCCGACGCACCCGACGCACCCGGCTCGCCCGCCTCGCCCGCCTTCCCGCAGCTCTCCCCGCCCGCGCCGGCCTCGGCCTCGTGCTGCTCGCGGTACCGCTGCTGCTCGCCCTCGCAGGCCCCTGGTTCGCCGGTGAACCGGGCCCCCGCGCCGCGTCGTTCACCCTCGGCGGCGGCCACTGGCTCGGCACCGACGTCACCGGGGACGACGTGTGGCGGCAGGTGCTCCTCGGCGGACGGTCGGTGGTGCTGATCGCCCTCGCGGCCACCGCACTCACCTATCTGGTCGCGGTGCCCACCGGGCTCACCGCCGCGCTCACCCGCCGGCCCTGGCTGGAGGAGCTGCTGATGCGCCCGCTGGACATCGTCCTCGCCGTGCCGTCCCTGCTGCTCCTGCTGCTGGTCGCCGCGCTGTTCGCGCCCGGTGCGGCCGGACTCGCGCTGATCGTGGCCGGTATCGCCGTGCCCGACACCACCCGGATGGTGCGCGCCGCCGCCACCGCGGTGGCCGCCCGCCCGGCCGTGGAGGCGCTGCGCATGCAGGGCGAGAGCCGGCTGCGGATCGCGCTCGGCCATGTGGGGCGGGCCATCGGCCGCACCCTGGCCGCGGACGCCGGGGTACGCCTCACCGGCGCGCTGTACCTGGTCGCCACCGCCGCCTTCCTGGGGGTGGGCGTCACCCCCGGGGCGCCCGACTGGGCGGTGATGGTCGACCGCAACCGTACCGGACTCGCCGTCCAGCCCTGGGCGGTGACCGTTCCCGCTCTGCTCGTCATCGCGCTGTCCATGGGCGCCAACCTGCTCTTCGACGCCGTACTCGCCCACCGGAGGAAACCCCATGACCGAGCCCGTCGCACGGATTGAGGACCTGCGGGTCGAGGCCGGCGGCCGGACGCTCGTCGACGGGGTGTGCCTCAGCGTGCTCCCCGGCCGCTGCACCGCCCTGGTCGGGCCCTCCGGCAGCGGCAAGACCACCACGGGGCTCGCGCTCCTCGGCGAGTACCCGGCGGGTGCGTGCGTCACCGGGCGGGTGGACGTGCCCGACGGCCGCACCGGATACGTCCCGCAGCACCCGGCCGCCGCGCTCAACCCCGCCCGCCGGGCAGGCGCGCTGCTGGGCGACATCGCCCGGCGCACCCCCGGCACCCGCGCCGACCGCACGGCGCGGGTCGCCGAAGCGCTGCGGCTCGCCCAGCTCCCCGACCCGGACACCGTGCTGCGGCGCTTCCCGCACCAGCTCTCGGGCGGCCAGCAGCAGCGGGTCGTCCTCGCCCAGGCGCTGCTCTCCGGCGCCCGGGTGGTCGTCGCCGACGAGCCCACGACCGGCCAGGACGCGCTGACCAAACGGCGGATGGCGGCCGAACTGCGGGAGCTGCGGGCCCGGGGCATCGGGCTGCTGCTGCTCAGCCACGATCTCGGCCTGGTCCGTGAACTGGCCGACGACGTCGTGGTGCTGCAGAACGGCCGCGCGGTCGAGTCGGGCACCGCGGAACAGGTCCTCACCGCCCCCCGGCACCCGGCCGCCCGCGCGCTGCTCGCCCGGGACGCGTCACCGGTCCACGAGCCCACGCCGTCCCCCGGGGCGGGGGACCGCGCACCGGAGGAAGGCGCGCCGTGTCTGGAAGCCGTCGCGGTGCGGGCCTGGCACGGTGGGCGCCGCACCGGCGCCGTCGTGCTGCGGGACACCTCGATCGCCGTCGCCGGCGGCGCGTGCCTGGCCGTGGTGGGGCGTTCCGGCTCCGGCAAGACCACCCTCGCCCGCTGCCTCGCCGGACTGCACCGCGGCTGGTCCGGCCGCGTCCTCCTGGACGGCCGCCCGCTGCCGCGCAGCCTGCGCGGCCGGAGCCGGGAGCAACTGGCCGCCGTGCAGTACGTCTTCCAGGACGCGCACGCCGCCTTCGACCCGTACCGGACCGTGCTGGACCAGGTCTCCCGCACCGCGGTGCGGCTGCGCGGCGCCACGGCCGAGGCCGCGCGGGCCGAGGCGCTGGCGCTCCTCGCCGGGCTGGGGCTCCCGGAGGAGACCGCCCGGCGCAGGCCGGCGGGTCTCTCCGGTGGTGAGCTCCAACGGGCCGCGCTGGCCCGCGCCCTGCTGGCCCGGCCCCGGGTCCTCGTCTGCGACGAGATCACCTCCGGCCTGGACACCGTCACCCGGCACGCCATCGGTGACCTGCTGCGACGGCAACGGGACGAGGCGGGCACCGCCCTGGTGCTCGTCACCCACGACCTGGCGGTGGCCGCCGGGCTCGCCGACACGGTCGCCGTCGTGGAGGCCGGCCGGGTGGTGGAACAGGGGCGGGCGGATCAGCTCTGGTCCGCCCCCGCCCACCCCTTCACCCGGGAACTGCTGGCTGCCGCGCACGGCACAGGCGGGACCATCAGAGCTGCCCCACGGAGGTGACCCGGACGACCGCGCGGCCCTCCTCGTCGGAGGCCGCGAGGTCGACCTCCGCGCTGATGCCCCAGTCGTGGTCGCCGTTCGGGTCGGCGAAGGTCTGCCGCACCTTCCACAGCCCGTGCTCCGGCTGCTCCTCGATCAGCAGCAGCTTGGGGCCGCGCGCGTCCGGTCCGGTCCCCAGGTCCTCGTACTCGTCCCAGTACGCGTCCATGGCGTCGCCCCAGCGGTCCTCGTCCCAGCCCGATTCGGAGTCCATCTCGCCGAGTTCGCCGACCTTGTCCAGGGCGGCCAGCTCCACCCGGCGGAACATCGCGTTGCGCACCAGCACCCGGAAGGCGCGGGCGTTGGCGGTGACCGGGCGCACCTGGTCGGCCCGCTCCTGCGCCTCCTCCGCGCTCTCCTCCTCCGGGTTGGCCAGCTGCTCCCACTCGTCGAGGAGGCTGGAGTCGACCTGACGGACCATCTCCGCCAGCCAGGCGACCAGATCCTGGAAGTCGTCCGACTTCAGGTCGTCGGGGACGGTGTGCTCCAGGGCCTTGTACGAGCTCGCGAGGTAGCGCAGCACGATGCCCTCGGTCCGGGCGAGCTCGTAGAACGCGGTGAACTCGGTGAAGGTCATGGCCCGCTCGTACATGTCGCGGATCACGGACTTCGGGGACAGCGGGTGGTCGCCGACCCACGGGTGGCTCTTGCGGTAGATCCCGTAGGCGTGGAGCAGCAGCTCCTCCAGCGGCTTCGGGTACATGACCTCCTGCAGCCGCTCCATCCGGTCCTCGTACTCGACGCCGTCCGCCTTCATCTGCTGGACGGCCTCGCCGCGCGCCTTGTTCTGCTGCGCGGCCAGGATCTGCCGCGGGTCGTCGAGGGTGGACTCCACGACCGACACCATGTCCAGGGCGTACGACGGCGACTCCGGGTCGAGCAGCTCGAAGGCGGCGAGCGCGAACGTCGACAGCGGCTGGTTGAGCGCGAAGTCCGACTGCAGGTCCACCGTCAGCCGGACGATCCGGCCCTGGGCGTCCGGCTCGTCCAGCCGCTCCACGACCCCGCCGTCCAGCAGGGACCGGTAGATCGCGATGGCCCGCCGGATGTGGCGCAGCTGCGAGCGGCGGTCCTCGTGGTTGTCCTCCAGCAGCCGCCGCATCGCCTCGAAGGCGTTGCCCGGCCGGGCGATCACCGACAGCAGCATCGCGTGGGTGACCCGGAAGCGGGAGGTCAGCGGCTCCGGATCGGAGCCGATCAGCTTCTCGAAGGTGTTCTGACCCCAGTTGACGAAGCCCTCCGGGGCCTTCTTCCGCACGACCTTGCGGCGCTTCTTGGGGTCGTCGCCCGCCTTGGCGAGCGCCTTCTCGTTCTCGATCACATGCTCCGGGGCCTGCGCGACGACGAAGCCCGCCGTGTCGAAGCCCGCCCGGCCGGCCCGGCCCGCGATCTGGTGGAACTCCCGGGCCCGCAGGGTGCGCACCCGGGTGCCGTCGTACTTCGTCAGCGCGGTGAACAGCACCGTGCGGATGGGGACGTTCACGCCCACGCCCAGGGTGTCCGTACCGCAGATCACCTTCAGCAGCCCGGCCTGCGCCAGCCGCTCCACCAGCCTGCGGTACTTCGGCAGCATCCCGGCGTGGTGCACACCGATCCCGTGCCGCACATAGCGCGAGAGGTTGCGGCCGAACTTGGTGGTGAACCGGAAGTTTCCGATCAGCGCGGCGATCTCGTCCTTCTCCTGGCGCGAGCACATGTTGATGCTCATCAGCGCCTGCGCCCGTTCCACCGCAGCGGCCTGGGTGAAGTGCACGATGTAGACGGGCGCCTGCTGGGTCTGGAGCAGCTCCGTCAACGTCTCGGTGAGCGGTGACGTGCGGTACTCGTACGACAGCGGCACCGGCCGGGTCGCGGACCGGACCACCGACGTGGGACGGCCGGTCCGCCGGGTGATGTCCTCCTCGAACCGGGACACATCACCCAAGGTGGCCGACATCAGGATGAACTGCGCCTGGGGCAGCTCCAGCAGCGGGATCTGCCACGCCCAGCCCCGGTCCGGCTCGGCATAGAAGTGGAACTCGTCCATCACGACCTGGCCGATGTCGGCGTCCTTGCCGTCCCGCAGCGCGATCGACGCCAGCACCTCGGCCGTGCAGCAGATCACCGGGGCGTCCGCGTTGACCGACGCGTCGCCGGTCAGCATGCCGACGTTCTCGGTGCCGAACATCTTGCAGAGCTCGAAGAACTTCTCCGACACCAGCGCCTTGATCGGCGCAGTGTAGAAGGTCACCTGATCGTTGGCGAGCGCGGTGAAATGCGCCCCGGCCGCAACCAGACTCTTGCCGGAACCCGTCGGTGTGGACAGGATCACGTTCGCCCCGGAGACCACCTCGATCAGCGCCTCCTCCTGGGCGGGGTAGAGGGAGATACCCCGCTCCTCGGCCCACGTCGAGAATGCTTCGAAGAGGGCATCGGGGTCGGCGTCGTTCGGCAGATGATCGATAAGGGTGGTCACGCCCTCCATACTGCCTGCCCCCGGCCCGGATCGGGGAACCGGCCGCGTGGACGAAGATCGCGGAGGATACGCTGAGCCGCCGACGAGGCGTCAGTGCAACAACACCAAAGGGGTGGGGAACGACCATGATGGGACCGGCGCATTCGCTGTCGGGAGCCGCGGCCTGGCTGGGGGTGGGAGCGGCGGCCGCGGCGGCCGGCTACCCGATGCCCTGGCCCGTCCTGGTCGTCGGCGCCTTCGTCTGCGCGGGCGCGGCCCTCGCCCCCGACCTCGACCACAAGGCGGCGACGATATCCCGGGCCTTCGGGCCCGTCTCGCGCGTCCTGTGCGAAGTGATCGACAAGATCTCCTACTCCGTCTACAAGGCGACCCGCACCTCGGTGGACCCTCGCCGCTCCGGCGGCCACCGCACGCTCACCCACACCTGGGTCTGGGCCGTGCTCATCGGCGCCGGCGCCTCCGTGCTGGCCATGACCGGCGGCCGCTGGGCCGTCCTCGGCCTGCTCTTCGTCCACATGGTGCTCGCCGTCGAGGGCCTGCTGTGGCGGGCCGCCCGCGTCTCCAGCGACATCCTGGTCTGGCTGCTCGGCGCGACCAGCGCCTGGATCCTCGCGGACATCCTGCACAAACCCGGCAACGGCGCCGACTGGCTGTTCACCGCCCCGGGCCTGGAATACCTCTGGCTCGGCCTGCCGATCATCCTCGGAGCCCTGGTCCACGACATCGGCGACGCCCTGACCGTCTCCGGCTGCCCGATCCTCTGGCCGATCCCCATCGCCGGGAAGCGCTGGTACCCGCTCGGCCCCCCGAAGGGAATGCGGTTCCGGGCCGGCAGCTGGGTCGAGCTGAAGGTCCTCATGCCCGTGTTCATGCTGCTCGGCGGCATCGGGGGCCTCGGGGCACTGAACTTCATCTGACGGGCCCCAGGTGCGGTCCGGGCGGATCATCCGCCCGGACTCAGCCTGCGGGCGGAGGGCGCACCCCCTCTCAGGTGGCCCTCCGAGAGGGGTGTGCCCTCCTGCTGAACGATGTGTGGTTGCCATGTCCACGGCCAGCATGGAGGCCATGACAACAGCGCCCCTTCCGCTCCCCGAGGCTGCCCCCGCACCCGTCTGGGCCCGCCGGGCCGCCCACGCCATCGCCCTGTGAGCCGTGCCGTCCGGCCTGTGGCGCATCGCCATGGCAGCCGGTGTCCCCGTCGGCTACAGCGACCGGGTCCTGCGCGAGGTCTTCGACATCCCGGGGTGGGGCATCGCGTATGTCGTCGGTCTCGCCGTCCTCAGCGAGTTGGCATCCCTGTTCCCGCTGCTGCTCGTCAGCGACCGGTGGCGGCCGCTGCGCCCCCGGACCCTTGCCGCGCTGGCCTGGACCGCCTCGGCCCTCCTGGTCCTGGTGGCGTTGTGGCAGCTCGTGGTCGCCTTCACCGTCGAGAGCCGGACATACATGTCCAGCGGCACGGCACAGACCGTCTGGGGCTTCGCCTTCGCCCCGCTGATCGCCATCCCGCCCCTGATGACCGCGGTGACCTGGGCGTATGCCCAGCGGCATCGGGTGCTGGGCGGACGTGGCGCCCGGCCGCAGACTTCCGGAGGAGACCGAAGGAGCCCTTCCGGTGGCCAGGACTGAACGCCCTCGCCGTCACGGATGACCACGCCTGAACGCCCTCGCTGTCACTGATGACCACGACTGCACACCGTCGCTGTCACGGAAGCGCGGAAACTGCCGATCCGCTGTCGTAGGCGGCGCGTTCCGCGCCCGGACGCGCGGATACGCGCCGACCGGCGCCCGGCATCAGCCGTGCCAGGACCGCCACAGCGCCGCATACGCCCCGTCCGCCGCCACCAGCGCGTCATGCCGGCCCAGCTCACTGATCCGCCCGTCCTCCACGACGGCGATCACATCCGCGTCGTGCGCGGTGTGCAGCCGGTGCGCGATGGCCACGACCGTACGGCCGTCCAGCACGCGCGCGAGCGACCGCTCCAGATGCCGGGCGGCGCGCGGGTCCAGCAGCGAGGTCGCCTCGTCCAGCACCAGCGTGTGCGGATCGGCCAGCACCAGCCGGGCCAGCGCGATCTGCTGCGCCTGCGCCGGGGTCAGCGCCACCCCGCCCGAACCGACCTCGGTGTCCAGGCCCTGCTCCAGCGCCGTCGCCCAGCCGGTGGCGTCCACCGCGCCGAGCGCGGCCCACAGCTCCGCGTCCCCGGCGTCCGTCCGGGCCAGCCGCAGATTGTCCCGGAGCGAGCCGACGAAGACATGGTGTTCCTGGTTGACCAGCGCCACCTGTTCGCGCACCCGCTCCGCCGGCATCCGTGCCAGCTCCGCGCCGCCCAGCGTGACCTCCCCGGACCGGGCGGCGTAGATGCCCGCCAGCAGCCGGCCCAGGGTGGACTTCCCCGCTCCGGACGGGCCGACCAGCGCCAGCCGGGTCCCCGGGGGGACCTCCAGCGACACCCCGTGCAGTACGTCGTCGCCCTCCCGGTAGCCGAAACGCACCGCGTCCGCCCGCACGGCCCGCCCCGCGGGCACCACCCGCGGGTCGCCCGCCCCGGGCTCGATCTCCCGGACCCCGACCAGCCGGGCCAGCGACACCTGGGCGATCTGGAGCTCGTCGTACCAGCGCAGGATCATGCCGACCGGCTCGGACAGCATCTGGGCGAGCAGCGCACCGGTCGTCAGCTCGCCGACGCTCATCCACCCCTGCAGGACGAAGCTGCCGCCGATCATCAGCACCCCGGCGAGGATCAGCACGTAGAAGGCATTGACCACCGGGAACAGGACGGAGCGCAGCCACAAGGTGTACCGCTCCCATGCCGTCCACTGCCGGATCCGCAGCTCCGACCGGCCCACCCGGCGGGCGCCGAGCCGGTGCGCCTCGATGGTCCGCCCGGCGTCCACGGTCTCGGCGAGCGCCGCCGCGACGGCCGCGTACCCGGCGGTCTCGGAACGGTAGGCGGCCGGGGCCCGCCGGAAGTACCAGCGGCACCCGATCACCAGCACCGGCAACGCCACCAGCACCGCGAGCGCCAGCGGCGGCGCCGTCACCGTCAGGGCGCCGAGCAGCAGCCCCGCCCACACCACGGCGACGGCGAGTTGGGGCACCGCCTCCCGCATCGCGTTCGCCAGGCGGTCGATGTCGGTGGTGATCCGGGAGAGCAGATCGCCGGTCCCGGCCCGCTCCAGCACGCTCGGCGGCAGTCCCACGGACCGGACGAGGAAGTCCTCGCGCAGATCGGCGAGCATCTCCTCGCCGAGCACCGCGCCCCGCAGCCGCACCTGCCGGACGAACACGGTCTGCACCGCCAGCGCGACCGCGAACAGCGCGACCACGCGGCCGATGTGGAGCTCCCGGGCGCCGCGGGCCAGATCGTCGACCAGCCCGCCCAGCAGATAGGGGCCGACCACGGACGCGACCACGGCGACCGTGTTCACCGCCAGCAGCACGGCGAAGGCACGGCGGTGCCGCCGCAGCAGGCCGGTCACATAGCCGCGCACCGTGGCGGCCGAGGCCACCGGCAGGATCTCCACCGACTCCGATGCCGCCGGGTCGTACCCGGGCGGTGCGACGCCGATCATGAGCTCTCCTCCTCGATCTGTTCGCGTGCCGTGCCGCCGGACGGAGACGCGGAGCCGCCGGACGGAGACGCGGAGGGGCGGTGCGGCGGATCCGGCCGGAGGAGTCCGTTCTCCCGGGCCGCTCCGTCGTGATCGTCGCCCGGTGGCGGTTCCACTGCGCCCCTGGTGCGCGGAACCGCGGCCTCCTCCTCCGGCTCCCGGGTCACCACCGCGCGGTAGTCGGGGGTGGTGCGCAGCAGCTCGCGGTGGGTCCCGACCGCGGCCACCGCGCCCTCGTGGACGAGCACCACCCGCTCCGCCCGGTCCAGGAGCAGCGGGCTCGAACTGAACACCACCGTCGTGCGGCCCTTCCGCAGGCCGCGCAGCCCGTCGGCGATCCGTGCCTCGGTGTGCGAGTCCACGGCGCTCGTCGGCTCGTCCAGCACCAGCACCTCCGGGTCGGCCACCAGCGAACGCGCCAGCGCCAGCCGCTGCCGCTGCCCGCCGGACAGTGACCGTCCGCGCTCGGTGATCCGGGCCCGCATCGGATCGCCGGAGCCGTCCGCGCAGGCCCGGCCGAGCGCGTCCAGGACGTCACCGCACTGGGCCGCCGCCAGCGCCTCCGCCGCCGGAACCGCGCCCGACGCGGGGACGTCCAGCAGGTCGGCGAGTGTCCCGGAGAGCAGCACCGGGTCCTTGTCCTGCACCAGCACCGCGGCGCGGGCCCGTTCCAGCGGCAGCGCGTCCAGGGCGGCGCCGCCCAGCAGCGCGGACGGCCCCGCTCCGCCCTCCACGGCGTGCGGGGCGTGTCCGCCGAGCCGGTCCGCGAGCCGCCCGGCCGCGTCCGGGTCGCCGCACACCACCACGGTCAGCAGTCCCGCGGGGGCGAGGAGTCCGCTGCCGGGGTCGTACAGGTCCCCGCCCGGCACCGCCTCCGCGCCGTCCGTCGCGGTCGGTTCGGCAGTGCCGGTCGGCTCGGCAGTGCCGGTCGGTTCATCAGTGCCGGACGGTTCAGCGGTGCCGGACGGTGTGTCGGCGCCGGGCGGGGTACGGCGCAGGGCCAGGACCCGGGCCGCCCGCTCGGCCGACGGCCGGGAGAACGCGTAGGCCATCGCGATCTCCTCGAACTGGCGGAGCGGCCAGAGCAGGAAGGTCACGGCGCCGTAGACGGTGACCAGTTCGCCCACCGAGATCCGGCCGTCGAGCGCCAGCCGGGCACCCTGGCCGACCACGGCGATGAGCAGCAGGCCCGGCAGGGCCACCTGGACGGCGCTGATCAGGGCCCACATCCGGGCGCTGTGCACCGCGGCCCGCCGCACCTCCTGCGAGGCGTTCCGGTACCGGGCCAGGAACAGTTCCTCACCGCCGATGCCGCGCAGCACCCGCAGCCCCGCGACGGTGTCCGCGGCCAGTTCGGTGGCCCGGCCCGCCTTCTCCCGCTGCTCGTCGGCCCGCCGGGCGGCCCGGGGCAGCAACGGCAGGACCGACAGCGCCAGTACGGGCATCCCGCAGGCCACGACGAGGCCCAGCTCGGGCCGGTACACCAGCAGCCCGGCGCACACCCCCACGGACGCGACCGCGGCCGCCGCGAAGCGGGAGACCCCCTCGACGAACCAGCCGATCTTCTCCACGTCACCGGTCGACACCGCGGTGACCTCCCCGGCCGCGACCTGCCGGGTCAGGGTGGCCCCCAGCTCCGCGGCCCGGCGGGACAGCAGTTGCTGCAACCGCGCCGCCGCGGTGATCCAGTTGGTGACCGCGGCGCGGTGCAGCATCGTGTCGCCGAGCGCGATCAGCACGCCCAGCACGGCGATCAGTCCGCCGCCGAGCGCCAGCCGGCCGCCGGAGCGGTCGACCACGGCCTGCACCGCGAACCCCACGGCGGCCGGGAGCAGGGCCACGCCGGCCATATGGACGATTCCCCAGGCGACGGCCTTGAGCTGACCGCCCGCCTGGCGTCTGCCGAGCCAGAGCAGGAACCGGGCCCCGGACCGGACGTCGGGCACGCCGGGATCGGTATACGGAAGATCGCGGATCTGCATGACCATCCCGGGCATCGACAGTGGGGGAGAGCTGAAGGGTCGTCCGTCGGGCTCCCCGGAATCAACCGATTTTTCGGTGGAGCGCCCGCTGCCGACGGATGCGCCGGAGGCGCCGGAGCGCGTGGGGCGAGATGCGGCACCCCAAGAGCCGCCCGCCGGAGCGCGCACGCCACACGCTCCCGTCGAGTGCGACCATGTGTTCCATGCGAATTCCGGGGACTCTGCGCACGGTGGCCGCCGTTGCCGGCTTGACCCTGCTGGCCGGCTGCGGCGGCGGGAACGGCGGAAGCGGCGGCAGAAAGCACGACGAGCACGGAGCACGCCCTGCTCCGTCGGCCTCGTCCGTCGACCGTGCGGGGCGCATCCCGGACGTCGGCCCCCGGCTCCGGTCGCGGATCCCGGCCGCGTCCCGGCAGGTCGTCACGGTCCACGGCCGCGGTGCGGACTCCGCCGACGCCACCGTCGTGCTCTGGACCAAGCGTGAGGGGACGTGGAACCGGACGCGCCAGTGGTCCGGGCACAACGGCAAACGCGGCTGGACCACCGACCACCACGAGGGCGACAAGCGCAGCCCGGTCGGGGTGTTCACCCTCTCCGACGCGGGCGGGGTCCTTCCGGAACCCGGCGGCGCCGCCCTCCCGTACAGCCGCTCGGCCGCATTCACCGCCCCTCGCCAGTGGCCCAGGACCCACTGGCACGACTTCGACTACGTCATCGCCATCGACTACAACCGGGTGAAGGGGACGCCGCCCAACGATCCGACCCGGCCGCAGGGGCAGTCCAAGGGCGGCAGTATCTGGCTGCATCTGGACCACGGCAGCGGCACCTCGGGCTGTGTGAGCGTGCCCAAGTCGGCCATGCGGTACCTCCTCCGGACCCTCGACCCGGCGCGGCACCCGGTCGTCGTGATGGGGGACGAGGCCCGCCTGAAGGCCTGAAGGCCTGACGTCTCGCGCCGCCGGCGCTCCCCGCGGGCTGCCGGCCGTGAGCGGGTCCCGGACACCCGGTCCGGGACCCGGAGTTCACCCCTGCGGCTTCTCCGAATCCATCCCCGGCCGGCTCTCGAGCCACACCTCGGTCAGGACCCTGCTGGGTAGGGCTGGTGATGCGCAAGAGATCCGAATTGGACTCTCCCGCCGGGCTGATGGACTCCGGTGCGGAGCGCCGGCGGGGCCTGTGCGGCCGTGGGGCCGGATCGTCCCGGGTGCGGTGGAAGGCGGTGACGGCCGGCGGCGGGGATGCGGCCCGGTCGGGGGCGGACGGCAGGCTCGCGCGTGCCATCTCGGATGTGGCCTGGGCAGACCTGTGCATGATGCTGGAGTACAAGTGCGCCTGGTACGGGCGTGAACTCGTGGTGATCGACCGGTGGTTCCCGTCCAGCAAGCTGTGCGGGGCCTGCGGCACGGTCCGCGAGAAGCTGCCGCTGAACGTCCGTGAGTGGACGTGCGAGTGCGGCGCCGTGCATGACCGCGATGTGAACGCGGCACTCAACATCCTGGCCGCCGGGCTGGCGGCTTCTGCCTGTGGAGACGGTGTAAGACCTCAACGGGAGTCGTCCCGGACGGGGCGGTCGTCGGTGAAGCAGGAAACCCAGCGGGCGACCGCTGGAATCCCCCGCCGCTAGGTGTACTGACCGGAGACGTTGATTGAGAGCAGGGCGTTCCGCTCGGCAGTCACGAGGCCGGGGTTGAGTGCCTTTCAACCAGGTCTCTGGCGAGCTGACTGATGCGTTCGCGGGCTGTCTCTGGGGTGAGTATCTCGATGTGGTCGCCGAACTGGAGGAGCTGACGCACTGACTCGATGTCGGGGTAGCGGACGACGACGGTGCACCAGCCGTTTTCCGCGTCGGAGACGTCGTGGATGCGGCTGCCGAGGATGCGCCGCGCCAGGTCGAGTCCATTTTCTGGCAGGCGGACGGTCACGCTCACGCAACCTTGCCCCTCGGTGCGTTCCTTCAACGCGGCCCATCTGGTGCGGAGGGTTTCGCTTGGTCGGAGAGCAGCTGGCGCGTCGAGTTGTTCGTAGGACGAGAGTCGTTCCAGAGCGAACAGCCGACCGTTCCCCTGGTCATCGGCGATGAGATACCAGCGACCGGATTTCGCGACGATCCCGTACGGGTCGACCACCCGCGTTGAGGCCTGATGCTCGGCGCTGCGCCGGTATTGGATTCGCAGCCGGCGGCGGTGTCGCAGTGCCGAGGCCAGATCCGATACGTCGACCCCTGCCTCTGAGTCAGCAAACCACGCGGTGCTGTCTACCAGCACCAGGTCCGCCAGTTGCGGCAGGCTCGGCGATCCAGGTGCTGCAGCCTGCCGAGCGGCGATCTTGCGCGCGGCCGACTCCCACACCGCAGACAGACCCATACGCTCAAGTTGCGCGCTGTCCAAACCGGCTACGGAGAGTGCCTCCAGCTCTGATGGTTCCAGATGCGATGCGTTGAGCCGTGCACTGGGGAGCAAGGCGATCCCGCCGTTCCGCCCGCGTTCGGCATAGACAGGCACACCTGCTGTCGAGAGCGCCTCGACATCCCGCAGCACGGTCCGCCGAGACACTTCCAGACGTCCGGCGAGCTCGGTGGTGGTGATGCGCTGACGGGTCTGCAGGAGCAGCAAGAGATGCAACAGCCTCGAAGCCTTCATACTGACCAACCTTTGCAGAAAAGGTGACAGGCTCTGTCGCGATGCGGCGGTCAACTGGAGCAGTACCGAGCATTCAACGATCTGAGGAGCGCACTATGCCCGCACCCAACCTGTTCCTGATCGGCGTCCGCGACGCCGAGACCGCTACCGCCTTCTACAGCGACCTGTTCGAGATCGAACCGACCTTCATCAGTCCCCACTACGTAGCTTTCGAGGTTGCCCCCGGCGTCCTGTTCGCGCTGTGGACGGGCTACAGCGAGCATGCGGTCCCGAGCACCCCTCGAACGAGCGAAGTCGGACTGATGGTCCCAGGAGGAGCGACCGCGATTGACGAGATCTTCACGAGCTGGGTCTCGAAGGGAGTCCATGTCGCGGAGGAGCCACACGACGCTGTCTTCGGTCGCACGTTCGTCATCACGGACCCCGACGGCAACCTCATCCGGGTCTCCCCGGTGGACTGATCTTCACGCCCTCTACCCACACTTCTGGTTGTCGAAGGGCCGCCCGCACCCGATGGTCGGCCCTTCAGGCTGTCCAGGAGCTCAAACTTGTCACATCCGAACGCCGTCCTCACCCCGCGCCACCGTCTGAAAGTCGCTCGACTCGTCGTTGACGACGGCTGGCCGATCAGCGAAGTCGCGGCCCGATTCCAGGTGTCCTGGCCAACCGTAAAGCGCTGGGCCGATCGCTGCCTTGCAGGCGAGTCCATGCAGGACCGATCCTCATGACCCCGGGGATCTCCGACCAAAACACCCAAGAACGTGACGAAGCGATGCGTCAGCCTGCGACTGCGCCTGCGAGAAGGGCCCGTCCAGCTCGCCGCGAGACTCGACATCGCCCCGTCGACAGTGCACCGAATCCTGCGATCGGTCCGACTGAACCGACTCGCCTACGTCGATCGAGCGACGGGTGAACCGTCCGCCGGTGCGTGCACGACCACCCGGGATCGCTCGTGCACGTGGATGTGAAGAAGCTCGGGAACATCCCCGATGGAGGCGGTTGGCGGTACGTCGGTCGCCGCCAAGGCGAGAAGCACCGCGTCGCGACACCGGGCAAGTCACGCAACGCCTGCGGCGGCCCGAAGCTCGGATATGCGTTCGTGCACACCGTCATCGACGACCACTCCCGCGTCGCCTACACCGAGGTCCACGATGACGAGACGGCCGTGACCGCAGTCGGCGTGCTGCATCGCCGGTGGAGTGGTTCGCCGAGCGCGGCGTCACCATCGAGAGGATTCTCTCCGACAACGGCGGCGCCTACCGGTCCTACCTTTGGCGCGACACGTGCGACACCCTCTCGATCACACCGAAGTACGCGCGCCCTTACCGTCCGCAGACCAACGGCAAGGTCGAACGCTTCCACCGCACCATGGCCGACGGCTGGGCCTACGCCCGCTGCTACACCAGCGAGCAACAACGCCGAGACGCTCTGCCACCGTGGCTGCACCAGTACAACCAGCACCGTCCGCACGGCGCTTGCGGCAACCAGCCCCCGTTCTCGCGGTTGATCAACCTCCCCGATCAGTACAGCTAGGCGGGGGAGGAAGTCAACAGGTCGGTCAGCAGGCCGTCGAGCACCTCGCGCTGCTCCGCCGTCAGCGGGGCCAGGATCTCCTCGGCGGCGGCGCGGCGGGCCGTGCGCAACTGCCGGAGCGTCGCCCGGCCGGCGTCGGTGACCTCGATGCGCACCACGCGACGGTTGGCGGGGTCCGGGACGCGGCGCACCGAACCCGTCGCCTCCAGCGCGTCCACCAGCGTCGTCACCGCGCGCGGCACGACTTCCAGCCGCTCGGCGAGATCGGCCATCCGCGGCGGTTCGGCGAAGTGTATGACGGCCCGCAGGAGCCGGGACTGCGCGGGGGTCAGCCCCAGGGGCTCCAGGTGCCGCTGCTGTGCGCGGTGCAGCCGTCGGGTGAGCCGCAGGAGCTGTTCGGCGAGGGTGCCGGAGGAGTCGGTACCGGAGGAGCCGGTGCCGGGGCGGTCGGACGAGGAGGGCATGTCCGCCAGACTATCAGGACTGTGTTCATTGTGAGCTTAGGTAACAATGAGCTAAGCTCTCTTCGGCCGCCCCGCCGGCACCGGCTGTGTGCGGGTGGCGGCCGGATGCCCGACCCGAAGGGCGGCGCCCCCGAGGCGCGGCCCGTCCCGGGGAGCCATCCCGGACGGACGGTCCTGCCCCGACGGCGAGCCGTCACCGGAAGGCGCCCACGCTCACCGGAAGGGCGCCGGCCGACGACTGCCGACACCCATCGAAGGAGCCCATGCACCCCGACAGGAACCCGCTTCACCCGCAGGTCGCGAACCCGCCGGACCGGACGGCTGCCGATGCGCCCTCACCGGAGGGGGAGCCGCCCGCTCAACTGCGTCGCATCCTCCGCCTGTTCCGCCCGTACCGCGGCCGCCTCGCCCTGGTCGGGCTGCTGGTCGGCGCCTCCTCGCTGACCACCGTGGCGTCGCCGTTCATGCTGCGCGAAGTGCTCGACACGGCCATTCCGCAGGCCCGGACGGGTCTGTTGAGCCTGCTCGCGCTCGGCATGATCGCGGCGGCCGTGATGAGCAGCGTCTTCGGAGTCCTGCAGACCCTGATCTCGACCACGGTCGGCCAGCGCGTCATGCACGACCTGCGCACCGCCGTCTACGCCCGGCTCCAGCGGATGTCGCTGGCCTTCTTCACCCGCACCCGGACCGGCGAGGTGCAGTCCCGGATCGCCAACGACATCGGCAGCATGCAGGCCACGGTGACGTCCACCGCCACCTCGCTGGTCTCCAACCTCACCAGCGTCGTCGCCACGGTGGTGGCGATGCTCGCCCTCGACTGGCGGCTGACGGTGGTCTCGCTGGCCCTGCTGCCGCTGTTCGTCTGGATCAGCCGGCGCGTCGGCCGGGAGCGCAAGCGCATCACCGCGCAGCGGCAGAAGCAGCTGGCCGCGATGGCCGCGATGGTCACCGAGTCGCTGTCGGTCAGCGGCATCCTGCTCGGCCGCACCATGGGCCGCGCCGACTCACTGACGCGGGACTTCGCCGCGGAGTCGGAACGCCTCGTCGGGCTGGAGGTCCGCTCCAGCATGGCGGGCCGCTGGCGGATGGCCGTGATCGGCATCGTGATGGCCGCGATGCCCGCCGTCATCTACTGGGCCGCGGGCATGGCCCAGCACTTCGGCGGTCCGATGGTGTCCCTGGGCACCCTGGTCGCCTTCGTCTCGCTGCAACAGGGGCTGCTCCGCCCCACCGTCAGCCTGCTCTCCACCGGAGTGCAGATGCAGACGTCGCTGGCGCTCTTCCAGCGCATCTTCGAGTACCTCGACCTGCCGGTGGACATCGCCGAACCGGCCGACCCGGTGCGGCTGCCCACCGTCCGCGGCGACGTGCGCTTCGAGGCGGTCCACTTCCGCTACGGGGCCGAGGGCGCGGACACGCTCCGGGCCATCGAGCTCGCCGTCCCCGCCGGCAGCAGCCTGGCCGTCGTCGGACCCACCGGCTCCGGCAAGAGCACGCTCGGCCATCTCGTCCCCCGGCTGTACGACGTGACCGCCGGCCGGGTCACCCTGGACGGGACGGACGTCCGCGATCTCGACTTCGACACCCTGGCCCGCGCGGTCGGCGTCGTCTCCCAGGAGACCTACCTCTTCCACGCCTCCGTCGCCGACAATCTGCGCTTCGCCAAACCCGACGCCACCGACGCCGAGATCGAGTCCGCGGCGCGGGCGGCGCAGATCCACGACCACATCGCCGGCCTGCCCGACGGCTACGACACCCTGGTGGGGGAGCGGGGCCACCGCTTCTCCGGCGGTGAGAAGCAGCGCCTGGCCATCGCCCGCACCATCCTGCGCGACCCGCCGGTCCTCATCCTCGACGAGGCCACCAGCGCGCTCGACACCCGTACCGAACACGCCGTGCAGCAGGCCATCGACGCGCTGTCCGCCGGCCGGACCACCATCACCATCGCGCACCGGCTCTCCACCGTCCGCGACGCCGACCGGATCGTGGTGCTCGACGCCGGGCGCATAGCGGAGCAGGGCACCCACGAGGAACTCCTGGCCCAGGACGGCCGGTACGCCGCACTGCTCCGCCGGGACGCGGATGCCCGATTCGCCCCGAGCGGGCAGCCGTGGGCACCGGCCGCCACCTGAGCCCGGCCCGGGCACGGACCACGAAGCGGCCGGCCTGCGGAACCGCATCCTGGTGTCCGTACGGGTGTGCGGGACTCCCCGCCCGGGGAGGTCCAGGGGCATGACAAGCACAGGACATGCGGCTCCGGGGCACGACGCCCCCGCGACCGGCTCCCGGGGCTCCGCCGTGCGCCAGCTCGCGGCGGCCTCCGTCGGCAACGCGGTCGAGTGGTACGACTGGTACGCGTACTCCTTCCTGGCCGTCTACTTCGCGGACCAGGTCTTCCCGCCGGGCTCCGGGAACTCGCTCGTTCCGCTGCTGTCCACCTTCGCGGTCTTCGCCGTCGGCTTCTTCATGCGCCCGGTCGGCGGGCTGCTGATGGGCGCGGTGGCGGACCGGCACGGCCGGCGGGCGGCGCTGACCGTCACCATCCTGCTGATGGGCGGCGGCAGCCTGCTCGTCGCGCTCACCCCCGCCTACGCCTCCGCGGGACTGCTCGCCCCCGTGGTGCTGGTGGCCGCCCGGCTGCTCCAGGGGCTGTCGGTGGGCGGTGAGTTCGCCGCCTCCACGACGTTCCTGGTGGAGTCGGCCGGACCGGGGCGGCGTGGCCTGTTCTCCAGCTTCCAGTACGTCTCGACGACCGTCGGCCAGCTCGTCGCCTCCGGTGTCGCGGCACTCCTCGCCCATCAGCTGACGGACGACCAGATGGCGGACTGGGGCTGGCGGGTGCCGTTCGCGCTGGGCGCGGTGATCAGCCTGGTCGGGTTCTGGATCCGGCGCGGCGCGCAGGAGACCCGCAGCGCCGAACAGCGGTCCGCCCCGCGGCCGGGCCTGTTCGAAGCGCTCCGCCACCACCCCCGCGCATCCCTGCTGATCTGCGGCGTCACCACCGGCGGCACCATCGCGTACTACACGTGGACGACCTACCTGCCGACGTACGCCACCGTCAACGCGGGCTTCGACAAGGGCGACGCACTGCTCGTCGGCACCATCTCCCTCGCGTTCTTCGCCGTGCTGCAGCCCTTGGGCGGCCTGCTCTCGGACCGGATCGGCCGCAAGCCGCTGCTGCTCGGCTTCTCCCTCGGCTTCGCGCTGCTGGCCGTCCCCCTGCTGCGACTCGTCACCGACGCCTTCGTCTCCCTGCTGCTGGTGCAGTGCGCGGGCATGGTGCTCCTCACCGGCTACACCTCGGTCGCGGCCGCGGTGAACGCCGAGATCTTCCCCGCACGCGTCCGGGCCGCGGGCATCGGGTTCCCCTACTCCCTCACGGTGGCCCTCTTCGGCGGCACCGCGCCCTATGTGGGCACCTGGTTCGCCCAGGCGGGCCACCCGGACTGGTTCCCCTGGTACGTCGCGCTGCTGTGCCTGGTCTCCTTCGGCGTCTACCTGGCGCTGCCGGAGACCTCGAGGAAGCCGCTGGACACCTGAGCGGGCCCGGGCGCGCCGGGCCCCGCCCCGGCCGGCAGTGCGCGGATCTCGCGGACGGCGGCGCGCCCGGCCCGGTTGGCACCGATGGTGCTGGCCGACGGCCCGTACCCGACGAGGTGCACCCGCGGGTCCCGCAGGGTGCGGGTGCCCGCCATCCGGATCCCGCCGCCCGGTTCGCGCAGCCGCAGCGGCGCCAGATGGTCGATGGCCGCGCGGAAGCCGGTCGCCCAGAGGATCGTGTCGGCCGCGACGGTGCCGCCGTCCGCCCATTCGGCCCCCTCGGGGGTGATCCGCTCGAACATCGGCCGTCGGACCAGTACTCCCCGCTCGCGGGCGCGCCGCATGGCCTCGGTCATCGGCAGGCCCGTCACCGAGACCACGCTCTGCGGCGGCAGACCGCTGCGGACCCGCTCCTCGACCAGCGCCACTGCCGCCCGGCCCCGGTCCTCGTCGAACGGCCCGTCGCGGAAGACCGGCGGGCGCCGGGTCACCCAGGTCGTCCCGGCCGCCACCTCGGCGATCTCCATCAGGTTCTGGACGGCCGAGGTGCCGCCGCCCACGACGATCACCCGCTCACCGGCGAAGTCCTCCGGACCGCGGTACCCGGCGGTGTGCACCTGCCGCCCGCGGAAGGACTCCTGGCCCGGATAGCGCGGCCAGAACGGGCGGTCCCAGGTGCCCGTGGCGTTGATCAGGGCCCGTACCGCCCAGGCGCCCTCGGTGGTCTCCACCAGCAGCCGGCCGTCCGGGCCCTCGCGCACCGCCCGGACGTCCACCGGCCGGTGCACCCGCAGGTCGAAGGCGTGCTCGTAGACGGCGAAGTAGTCGCCGATGACCTCGGCGGAGGGCAGGTCCTCCCGGGCGCCGGTCAGCGGAAGCCCGGGCAGCTCGTGCAGGCCGTGCACCCTGCCGTAGGTCAGCGTGGGCCAGCGGAACTGCCAGGCGCCGCCGGGCCGCGGTGCGTGGTCGAGGACCACGAAGTCCCGGTCCGGCTCGAATCCGGCCCGGCGCAGGTGGTGGGCGGCGGACAGTCCTGCCTGCCCGGCGCCCACCACGGCCACGTCCACCGCACGCACCCCAGAGTCGTTCATGTTTCTACTAACTCAGGGGGCGGGCGGATCCTTCCCGGTCCGGCCGGAACGGCTCAGCGACCCCCCGCCACCAGCAACGGAGCCCCACCGGGCGCCGACGCCGGACGCCCGTTCGCCGCCGGAACCCGCTCCAGCGGGGACGGCGGCGCCGCGAGCAGACCACGCGCCGCCAGCTCCGGCGTCACCCCCTCGCCGAACCAGTACGCCTCCTCCAGATGCGGATAGCCGGACAGCACGAAGTGATCGACACCGAGCGCGTGGTACTCCTCGATCCGGTCCGCGACCTCCGCGTGGCTGCCCACCAGCGCCGTGCCCGCACCCCCGCGCACCAGTCCGACCCCGGCCCACAGATTGGGCGAGATCTCCAGCTCGTCGCGCGACCCGCCGTGCAGCGCCAGCATCCGCTGCTGGCCCACCGACTCACTGCGCCCGAGCGCCTGCTGAGCGGCGGCGACCGTCTCCGGGTCGAGATCGTCGAGCAGCCGGTCCGCGGTGGCCCACGCCTCGCGCGCCGAATCCCGGCTGATGGTGTGCAGCCGGATGCCGAAGCGGACCGTCCGCCCCCGCTGCTCCGCCAGCCCCCGGATCCAGTCGATCTTCTGCCGCACCAGCTCCGGGGGCTCGCCCCAGGTCAGATACACATCGGCATGCCCGGCCGCGACCGGCCCGGCCGCGGCGGACGAACCACCGAAGAAGATCTCCGGCAGCGGGTCCGGCGGCAGCGCCGTCAGCCCGCCCTCGACCCGGTAGTGCTCGCCCTCGAAGTCGAACGGCCGGCCGCTCCAGGCGCCCCGCACCACCGACAGGAACTCGGCGGTCCGGGCGTACCGCTGGTCGTGGTCCAGGTGATCGCCGAACCGCCGCTGCTCGGTCGAATCCCCGCCGGTCACCACATTGAGCAGCAGCCGCCCCCGGGTGATCCGCTGGTACGTCGCCGCCATCTGGGCGGCCAGCACCGGTGAGATCACCCCGGGCCGGAACGCCACCAGGAACTTCAGCCGCTCGGTGTGCTGCGCCAGCGCGGCGGTGGTCAGCCAGGCGTCCTCGCACCACGTACCGGTCGGCGTGAGCACCGCCTCGAAGCCCAGCCGCTCCGCGGCCTTGGCGATCTGCGCGAGATAGTCGATGTCGGGCGCCCGGACGCCGCTCACCGGGGTGATCCGGGACCGTTTGATCCCGCCGTCGGTGTAGGCGTGCCGGTCGACGAGCGTCCGCCCGTCACCTCCGGTGGGCAGGAACCAGTGCAGGTGGACTGTCATCGCGGGGCCTTTCCGTAGCTGCGGGGCGGGGTGGAGGACGCGGGGAGACCGCGGTTGTAGCGGGTGTCGACGTAGTCGGCGAAGGAGAAGCGCCGGGGAATCAGCTTCAGCGCGGCGAAGGTGTCGGCGATCTTCTGCTCGGAGGCCACGGCCGGCTTGTCGACCGCCACCGTCACCCGGGTCCCGTTGGTGCGCTCGACCGAGTCCAGCGCCACCTCGTACGGCAGTCCGGTCTCCTTCGCCCAGACCTTCGCCCACGCCTCGGGGTGCCGGAACACCCAGTTCTGCGCCCGCTGCAGCCGCTTCAGATAGTCGTCGATGGCCGCGGACTTCTTCCGGTCCTTCAGCGCGGCCGGTGAGGCGACCTGGAAGTTCAGGCCGTTGGACACTCCCTTGCCGGTGGTCAGCACCCGGGCGTCCGCCGTCCGCAGCACCTGCGAGGTGTACGGATCTCAGATGGCCCAGGCGTCGACCTTGCCCCGGCTGAACGCGGCCAGCGCGTCCGCCGGCTGCAGATAGCTGACCTTGACGTCTCCCACGGACAGCCCGGCCCGCTTCAAGGAGGCGATCAGCTGGAAGTGGGCCGAACTGCCCTGGGCGACGGCGATCGTCTTCCCCTTGAGGTCCTTCGGCTTCTTCAGCGGGGAGTCCTTCGGCACGGCGATCACCTCGCCGTCGGTGGTGCCGTGCAAGGCGCCGACAATTCTGATCTTCGACTTCGACCCCGCCGCGAACACCGGCGGCGTGTTGCCGACCCCGCCGATGTCCGCCGCCTCGGCACTGACCGCCTCCAGCAGCGGGGGACCGGAGGTGAACGTCGACCACTTGATCCGGTACTTCAGGTCGTCCAGCTCGCCGGCCGCCCGCAGCACGGCCTCGGCCCCGCCCTTCTGGTCACCGACGTTCAGCGTGACGTCCCCCTTCCCGTCGGTGGTGTCGCCCCCGGCACCGCCCGCTGCGGTCGAGGCACCGCCGCAGGCGCTCAGGAGCAGGGACAACGGGAGCAGCAGCGCGGGCAGCACGGACTTCGGAATCTTCATCGTGCGTCTTTCGGTTGAGGGCCGGCCGTGAACGAGGCCGGCCGTGAACGAGGCCGGAGCGGGTGAGGCCGGTGAGCGTGAGGCCCGTGGGGGTGAGGCCGGTGGGGGTGAAGCCGGTGACGGCCGGGGACAGGGACGGGGCGCCGGGCGGGGCACATCAGGCGGCGCGCGCGGCGGGGGCTCCGGGCTCCGCGACGCCGAGCTCCGCGAGCAGCCGGGCCCGCAGCGCGGCGAACTCCGCACCGCCCACGGCCCGCGGACGGTCCAACCCGACCCGGGTCTCCCAGGCGATGGCACCGTCGCGCATGACCAGCACCCGGTCGGCGAGCAGCAGCGCCTCCTCGACGTCATGGGTGACGAGCAGCACCGCGCACCCCCGCCGCTGCCACAACTCGGCGACCAGCTGCTGGGCCTTGATCCGCGTCAGCGCGTCCAGGGCGCCGAACGGCTCGTCGAGCAGCAGCAGATCGGGCTCCCGGACCAGCGCCCGCGCGAGCGAGGCCCGCTGCGCCTCACCGCCGGAGAGCGTCTTCGGCCAGGCCCCCGACCGGTGGCCCAGCCCCACCTCCTCCAGCGCCTGCTCGGCCACCGCACGGTCGGGACGCCCCGGCAGACCGAGCAGCACATTGCGCCAGACCCGCTTCCACGGCATCAGCCGCGGCGCCTGGAACGCCACGGCACGCCGCCGGGGCACCAGCACCTCGCCCTCGATCTCCCGGTCCAGCCCGGCGAGGACCCGCAGCAACGTGCTCTTGCCGCAGCCGCTGCGCCCCAGCAGCACGGTGAACTCCCCGGGCCGCAGCGTCAGCTCGAGTCCGTCGATCACCGGCTTCCCGCCGAAGGACCGGCGCAGCCCCTCGATCCGCACGGCGGCGTCCTGGGGCGCGGCACGCTCGGATTCGGCGTCCCGGGAGAAGGCGTCACCCGGCGCGGCGTCCCGGGAGACGGCCTCACTGGGAGCGGGGTCACCGGGCGTGGCGTCACTGAGAGCGGTGTCACTGAGAGCGGTGTCATCGGCGACGGGGGCCCTGGTGCTGGGGACTTCGGAGTCGGGGACTTTGGTGTCGGGGGCCTCGGCGCCGGAGGTCCCGACGCGGGAGGTCTCGACGCCGGAGGTCTCGATGTCGGGGGTCTCGGCGCCAGAGGGCTTGGTGACGGGCCCCTCGGCGAGGGCGTCATCGTTGCCGGTGGAGGAACCGGCGCGGCCGGTCGCGGTGCGGGTCACTGGCCCGTGAAGCTGGGTCGCCATTGCAGCAGCAGCCTTTCGAGAGTGCGGACGACGATGTCGGCGGTGAGGCCGAGGAAGGCGTAGACGACCAGGCAGACGACGATCACATCGGTCTGGAAGAACTCCCGGGCCCGGTTCATCAGGAAGCCGATGCCGTCATCGGCGTTGACCTGCTCACCGAAGACGAGGGCCAGCCATGCGGTCGCCAGCGAGTAGCGGAGCCCGGTCATCGCGCCGGGCAGCGCCCCGGGGAGCACCACATGGCGGATCAGCGCCGCGCGGGACAGCCCGAGGGACGTTCCGGCCTCGATGAGTTGCTCGTCCACCCCGCGGATCCCGGCGTAGACATTGAGGTACAGGTGGAAGGCGACACCCAGCGCGATCAGCGCGATCTTCGGTGCCTCACCGATGCCCATCCAGATGATGAACAGGGGGATCAGCCCCACCCAGGGAACCGTGCGCAGCATCTGCACGGTCGCGTCGATCAGATCCTCCCCGAGCCGCGACAGGCCGGAGAGCAGCGCCAGGCCCGTGCCCGTGACACCGCCGATGAGCAGCCCCACGGCGACCCGTTGCAGCGAGACGGCCATCGCGGACGGCAGCGTCCCGTCGGCGACCAGGTCCGCGGCGGCCGAGGCAATGGTCCCGGGCGCGGCGAGGATGTCCGGCTGGAGGACTCCCGTACTGCTCAACACCTGCCAGAGGAGGAGCAGTCCGACGGGACCGACGGTCCGCCGCACCCAGCGAGGCACCGGACGACGGCGGCCGGACGCAGGAACCACGGGTTCCAGCTCCACCGGCCGATCTCGTGATGTGGGCGATATATCCGGCGGCGCGGTGGCAGTGGCCACAAGGGACTCCAGGGAGGCAGAGGGCGGGGGAACGGCCGACAAGGGCCGAGGGGGGGAAGAGGAGAGGAGGAGAGCCAGGGGGGACGGAACGGACAACGGCACGGCCTGCCCACCCCACCGCTGTGCCTCAGCGCCCGTACGCCGGATCAGCGCACGTCGGAGGCACAGCAACGGGGCAATGGAGCGAGGAGGCCGCAGTCATCCGCGGCTCGTCGGAGAGACGCGAGCACCAGGGGGATGTGGACGCCGACCGGATAGCGGCCTGTCCGATGGGGTCCGGTCCGGAGCGCCGATGCCACCCGGTACTCAACGCCGACCGTCGGGGACGGCAGACATCAGGAGTGGGAAGCCGACTCGCCGAACCGGTGGAAACGGCGCCCGCGACGCGCCCGAGGCGTCAGCGACCGCGACAGGACGCGGAAGCCACCCGCAGCAGGTCGATGTGACCGCGCGTGGTGAGCAGGGCTGAACGCAACATGCCGAGGAAGGTAGCGAGCCCCGTACGACACGGTCAATCGCCGTCTCGCCAGGCGGACGCGTTTTTCCGCGAGGTGAGTGAGGATGGAGACATGTCCGACGCCTTCACCACTCGCCTGATCGACCTCTCCACCGGCTCGTCCGAGACGGTCCACGACCTCACCGCCTCCTGCGAGGACTTCCTCCGCGAGGCGGCCCGCGGCCGCGACGGTCTGCTCAACGTCTTCGTCCCGCATGCCACGGCCGGCATCGCGGTCATCGAAACCGGCGCGGGCAGCGACGACGACCTCCTCGCCACCCTCCACACCCTGCTGCCGGCCGACGACCGCTGGCAGCACCGGCACGGCAGCCACGGCCACGGCCGCGACCACGTCCTCCCCGGCTTGGTGGCCCCGCACGCAACCCTGCCGGTCATCGGCGGCCGACTGGCACTGGGCACCTGGCAGTCGGTATGCCTGGTGGACACCAACAAGGACAACCCCAACCGTCAGGTGCGGCTGAGCTTCCTGGGCTGACCAAGATCGTCCCGGGGGTGGCCGTGAATTCTTCGTACCCTGCGTGCCCGAAACGGAGAGATCTTGCGCGGTACGGACCTGAACATGCTCGAACGCCCCTACGACGGGTGCGGCAAGTGCCTACTCGGTGTGCGCCGCCTGTCCCGGATGAAGCTGCCACCTCGTCCCCGGAACGCCAGCGGGAGGACGTCCTGGTCGCGGCTGAAGCCGTCGGAAACCGACACTCGTGCAGGCGGAGGATGCCGTTCAGCTCAGGCTGTCTCTTCGTCGACGGCGCTTTGTCACGCGGTCAGGCATCGATATCCGCATAGTGCGCCCAGAGGCAGACCTTGTCGCCCCACTGCGATCTGTGCAGGCCTCAGCCTTTTAGACATCGCTTATTTTGGCGCGTCGCGGCGACTGAAGCTTCGGTAGACCGCCTGCTGGCGTGGCCCGAAGACTGGTGAAAGCTGCCGACGGCCCAGCAGTTCATCGACGAGCTGGCCAACTGGATGCTCATGCTCGCCCACGTCCTGGCCCGGGATCCCACGCGCGATCTCTAGTGGGGAAGGTCGCGGCGGTGAAACATGGAGACCAGCCTCGATCTTGCATGAGGGGCCGTCAGCAAGCTGACGGCCCCTCATGCAAGATCGAGG